>NZ_JBIUCZ010000017.1:0-72479 GCF_047975845.1 Sphingomonas mangrovi
GGACGGCGTGCGTGGTCGTGGCGCTCCCGTGACGTAGCTGTCCCATACGGCTTCCTTCCATTCCAACGAAAGGATCGCACCATCAAACCGTGGGATCAAACACGGAAAATGCGACGCTGATCCGCGCCAGCCTGGACGGCAAGAAGCGCCAGGTCTGGGCATCGGGGCTGCGCAACACGATCGGCTTCGGCTGGCATCCGCGCACCGGTGAGCTGTGGGGCTGGGACCAGGGCATCGACTGGCTGGGCAACGATCTCCAGCGCGAGGAGGTGAACCGCATCGAACGCGGCAAGCGCTATGGCTGGCCCTATGTGTTCGAGGACGGGAAGCGCAATCCGCAGGACGAGCCGCCCGGCGGCATCACCGCCGCGCAATGGGCGGCGGCCTCCACCACGCCGACGCTGATGCACGTCGCGCATTCGGCGGGCATGCAATGGGCGTTCCATCCCGGCGGCGGCTTCGGCCCCGATGTCGCGGGCGATGCCTTCGTCGCGCTGCACGGCAGCTGGAACCGCAAGCCCGCGTCCGGCTACGAACTGGCCCGCATTCGCTTCGATGCGAAAGGGCAGCCGACGCGCATCGAGCCGTTCGTCAGCGGCTTCATGAGCGCGGACGGCACCAGCCACTATGGGCGGCCGTGCGGCGTGGCGGTGCTGCGCGACGGGTCCATCCTGCTGGCGGACGACGCGAACGGCGTCCTCTATCGCATCGCCTATGACGGCGCGACCGGCCAGGCGGCGCCGCTCGCGCCGCCGGCAAAGGCGATGCTCGACCAGGCCGCGCGCGGCTCGGACGTGCCGCTCGCGCTGCAGCGGCCGGAAACGCGCGGCCGCGGCCAGCTTTCCGTCGCCGCCGGCTTCGCTGCCAACGGCGCGATCCCGCGCGAACACAGCGAGTACGGCCTCGGTATCTCGCCCGAGCTGCGCTGGTCTGCGGTGCCGGGCGCCAAGAGCTATGCGATCGTGGTGGAGGATCCGGACGCCGGCGATCCGAAGCCGGTGATCCACTGGGTCGCCTGGAACATCCCCGCCGGCACGACGCGCCTGGCCGCCGGACTGCAGGAGCGCGACCGCCTTACCGGACAGGGGCTGGAGGGAATGATGCAGGGTGCGACCAGCCGCGGCACGGTCGGCTGGTACGGGCCGCGCCCGCCCAAGGGCGAGCCGCCGCACCACTACCACTTCCAGCTGCTGGCGCTTGACCGGACGCTGGACCTGCCGCTCGGCGCCACGCGCGACCAGCTCCTCGCCGCCGTGGCGGGCCATGTGCTGGCCCGCGGCGAACTGGTCGGCACCTATGCGGAGCCGGAAGGGCGCTGACAGCAGGGGGCGGCGCGGGAACATCGGCAGGTCCCCAAAAAAAGGGGCAGGGATCGCTATGCGGACCGGACCCTTCGCGCTCGCGCCTCGTTGGCCTTGTATTCCCTCACATTTTTTGGAGGTATGCCATGCCCCTCAAGCTCAAGCCGCTCTCCGAACAGACCATCGTCGTCACCGGCGCAACCTCCGGCCACGGTCTCTGCACCGCGCAGACGGCAGCCGCCGCGGGTGCGCGGGTCATGCTGGCGTCGCGGGACGAGGATGCCCTGCGCCAGGTACGCGACGACATCCGCGCCGCGGGCGGCACCGCCGAGTATGTCGTGACCGACGTCGGCAGCGAAGCCGACATGCAGAAGCTGGCCGACGAGACGATCGCCCGCTTCGGCGGCTTCGACACCTGGGTGAACAACGCCGGGATCGGCGTCTATGCCGAGGTGCTGGACCTGGCGCTGGAGGACCATCGCAAAGTCTTCGAAACCAACTATTGGGGCGTCGTCCACGGCTCGGTCGCCGCGGTCCGCCACCTCAAGGACAGGGCCGATGGCGGCGCGCTGATCAACGTCGGCTCGATCAACAGCGACATGGGCGGCCCGCTGCTCGCGCCGTACAACGCGTCCAAACATGCGGTGAAGGGCTTCACCGACTCGCTGCGTATCGAAATGCTGATGAACAAGTTCCCGGTGTCGGTGACCCTCATCAAGCCGAGCGCGATCGGAACGCCGTTCCCCGAACACGCCCGCAACAGGACCGGCCACCAGGCCCAGTTGCCGAGCCCGCTCTATGCGCCGGAGCTCGTCGCCAACGCGATCCTGGATGCGGCCCAGAACCGCCGCCGGGCGATCACCGTCGGCGGCGGCGGCAAGTTCCAGGTGCTGGGCGCGGTGCTGCTCCCCTCGCTGTTCGACAGGATCGCGGTGACGATGGCCGGAGCGCTGGTCGACCGCGACAAGCCGGCGAAGAACGTCGAAGGCAACCTCTACGAGCCGCAGGGCAACGACGGCCGCACCGAGGGTCGCCAGAAGGGGCGCCACTTCAGCACCTTCACGACTGCGCGCCGGCACGGTTGGGCGACCGCCGGCGTGCTTGCCGCGGTCGGCGCGGCCGGTGCCGGTGCCTGGGCGATGACCCGAAAAAGTGCCCACGCCTGAGCCGGGCGAACGCATGCGCGCGGTGCTGGTCCACCATGCCGACGCGGGCGATGGCGAACATAGCCAGCAAAAACTCCTGGCCGTGCTTGCCGCGGCGCAGATCGCTGCGACGCCGCTTGAGGTCGATCCGCCGGCGATCCGCGCGATGCTGCGGGACTCGGACTCCGATCTGGTCGTCGTAGCCGGCGGCGACGGCACGACGGCGCTGGTGATCGCCACCGCGGCCGAACTGCTGGCTGCGGGCGAGCGGGTGCCCGAAATCGCCCTGCTGCCGATCGGCGGGCTCAACAACATCGCCTGCGCCTTCGGCATTGCCGGCCCGGTGGAGGTGATCGCGGGCGGCTGGCGAGAGGGCCGCACGGCACCGATCGACGTCGGTGTGGCGCACGGGCAATGGGGCCGACGCTGCTTCGTCGAGGCGGTCGGCTTCGGGGCTCTGAGCGACGGCTTTGCGACCATCACCGTCTCTCCCGAAGGCGCCGCGGAAAAGAAGGCGGTAGGCCGAGCCGCGTTCCGCGATGCCCTCACGGTCGCGCAAGCGGTCGACGTTGAACTGCGCCTGGACGGCGAGCGCCTCGCGCGGCCGCTGCTGATGCTGGAGGTGCTGAACCTGCCGCGCATCGGACCCCGCCTGCACCTCGCGCCCGATGCCGATCCGGCGGACGGCCGGCTCGACGTGCTGATGATCGGCCCGGAGGACCGCGCCGTGATGCTGGACTGGCTGGACGGCGATTGCGCCGCATGTTGCCCGATCCCGACCCGAAGCGCGGCGGAAATACGCGTCGACGCCGGCTTCGGCGAGTGCCGTCTGGACGATCCGAAACGTGCGCGCCCGACCGGAACCACCGCCGTGACGCTTTCCACCATGCCCCACCCCGTCACACTGCGGCTGCCCCGGCTGCAGCCCAACACCGGACGTTGCGAATGACCGATGCTCCCGATCCCGGCCTGCTCGCCGACATCGAGCAGGTGGCGCTGGAACTCGCCACGCTGGGCGGCGCCGAATGCCGCGCGACGCTGGGCGGCATGTTGACGCTGTCCTACAAGGGCGGCGATCCGCAGGTGCTGACCGATCCGGTTTCCGAGGTCGACCAGCGGGTCGAGGCGATGATCCGCGCCCGGCTGGACGAACGATTTCCCGATCACGACATCATCGGTGAGGAAGTCGCCGAGCATACCGGCCGCGACAGCGACTGGATCTGGGCGGTCGATCCGGTCGACGGCACCACCAACTTCGTCAACGGATTTCCCCTGTTCGCCTCGTCGGTCGGCGTGCTCTATCGCGGCCGCCCGGTGGCGGGGGCGGTGTGGTGCAGTACCGGCCATCGTCTTGTGCCGGGCGTGTATCATGCGCGTCAGGGCGGCGGCCTGAGCTTCGACGGCGAACCGGTCACCGCAGCGCCCAATCCGGCTGTGCGGCGCCGGCTGGCCGGGGTTCCCGAAACCGGGCCCAAGGGGTCCCTGCCATGGGAAAGCCGAAAGACGGGATCGGCCGCGATCGAGTGCGCCTTCACCGCGATCGGCCTCCTGCAAGTCGCGCGGTTCGGATCGCCGAACCTGTGGGATGTCGCCGGCGGCATGGCGCTGGTGGAGGCGTCCGGCCGGTGTGCCTACGAGCGGCGCGACGACGGCTGGCATCGCTTCGACGGGTTCGCCACCGACAGCGGCGATCTGCGCGACTGGCGGCGCCGGATTATCCTGGGCGAACCGCAAGCCGCCGCGGCGATGGTGGAAGGCGCGATCTGACCGGCGGCCGCCCTCCCGGCGGCCACGCCTGCGCGTCGATCACACGATCAGCCGGTTCCAGTTGCCATAGCGCTCCCCGATTGCACCTCGACGCAAGCTGAGCGCGATCAGCGCCGCGCCGGCCACCAGGCTGCCGACGAGGTGCGCGCCCTGAGCGTCGAACAGGAACGGCGTTCCCCACAACGCCACGCCCAGCGGGATCAGCAGATACCGCACCGCACGCGTCACTTCCGCAGCCGCCAGCGAAATGACGGTGAGCGCGAGGAAGCCGATGATGTGATCGGCATCGGCCATGCCGCCGTCCGCGCCGAAGGTCAGGCGAGTGAACAGCAGCGACGCGCCGACGACGCCCGCCAAGGTGAGGTTCCACGGCAGGGTCACGCCGCCGGCCCACATGTCCTTCAGCACCGCGCCCGGCTTGCGGTCAAACTCGTCGTTGCGCGGATCGCGCGGCCCCTCGTCGGTGTCGCCGAACAGGAAGACGCGCAGCCAGGGCTTGCCCGCCTTCGCCCGACGACGGACGAACTGGACGGTCGCGAGCAGTTCGTCGACCGAATAGGGGATCTGGATCAGCATCGCCGCCGCGCCGACCAGCGTCAGCGTCGCCCAGGTACCGATCACGACCGGCTGGATGATGACGAACAGGATCGACACGACGCCCAGCGGCGCGATCATCAGGCCGAACAGGAACACCAGCCACGGCATCGTTCGCCACCGCGCGCGCGACCCGATGATGCCGGTGACGATCTCCAGCGCATAGGTGTAGCCGCCTAGCGCCGCGTCGGGGATCGGAAAGGCTTCGGACACAAACGAGGTGACGACCGCCTCGGTCCCGTTCTTGGCGGGTTCGCCGGGCAGGCCGGGGAAGAACGGATCCCACACGCCGCTTACCTGGTCGAGCTGGTAGGCGGTGAGATAGCGGGATACCAGCAGCCCGATCAGCGCGAGGAAGATGATCGGCACGCGCTGCGTCCAGGTGGACGGGTTGTACGACCAGCCGGGTGGCACGTCCGGGCCGGTCATGCTGGCGACCGCCGACGGCCCCGGCTCCGGCCGGGTTCCTACCGCCAGTCCGAAGGCGAAGGCGCCGACGAGCGTGTCGGAGAGAAACGCCGCGGGATTGCCGGTCCAGAACAGGAAAGGCACCGCCATGATCGCGGCGGCGACCGCCGCGCAGGCCCAGCGCGCCCAGGTCATCCGCCACGACAGCGCCAGGGTGGCGAACACGACCAGCGCCGCTCCCAGCCCGATCTCCGACCAGAACAGCAGCGGCTCGGTGACATCGACGATCACCGGCTGGACCAGGATCCAGCAGCCGAGCGCGATGTTGAGGAAATGCGCCCAGCGATGGCCGGCATGCTGCTCCCGGCGCCAGCGTTCATAGTCGCTGCGCAACGCCTCCGGGTCCTTGCCCACGTCCTGCGCGCCCTCGACGAAGTCGGGGGCGGGGATCTTGTTCGCCTCGTACCAGCCCGCCGGATCGTCCTTCAGCGCCGCCACGATCGCCGGCAGTTGGTCCGCCAGCCGGTGCTTGGGCTGCCAATCCAACAGCGTGCGTGCGCGGGTGATGTCGGGCGCATAATGATCGCTCGCCATCCGCGTCATGAACGGGCGGATGAACGGCCGTTCGCCCTGATCGAGCGCGTCGGGGACGATCGGTTCGGCCTTGTCCTGCGCCCAGGCGCCGGCACCGGCAAGGGCGGCCGGCACGCGTAACGTCGGCCATTCCTCCTCGCCGTGAAGAAGCTCTCCCAGCCGGTCCTGCAGGTCGGCATAGCCGATCGCTTCCTCTTCGCCGACGAGGATCACCGTTTCGCCGGTGAACCGCTCGCGCCGGTCGACGGTCCGCACGAAGGCGTCGATCATGTCGTCGCGGTGGAGCATCGCCTGTCCGGCATCGGTGTCGCCGGAATAGAGGTGGCTCTGGAAGTCGCGTTCGTAGATGCGGGCGATCTGGTTGGCGAAGGTCGGCACCGACGTCTCGCGATCGTACACGCCGGCCAGGTGCAGGAAGACCACCGGCATGTCGCCGCGCTCCTCGCGGATCGCCGCTTCGGCCTCGGCCTTAGACTTTGGGTACGCCCAGCCGGGTTCGATCGGCGTCTCTTCGGTGATCCGCTCCCCCGCGCGGCCGGGGGTGTGGACCAGCATGGTGCCCGAGTAGACGAACTGTTCGACCTCGAAGTCGCGTAGCGCGCGGACGAGGTTGCGGCTGCCTTCGACGTTCACCGCCTGGTACTGCGGCTTATCCTCGCCGCTGAAGTCGAAGAACGCCGCCAGGTGCAGCACGCTGGCGACCTGCGCGCCATGCTCCTCGCGAACCCGGCCGAGCGCCGCACGGACGTTGTCCGGGTCGGTCAGATCGACTTCGAAGACCGGATAGTCCTCGTCGCCCGCCTGTACGTCGAGACCGACGATGTCGTATCGGTCGATCAGCGCGCCGGCGAGCGTCCGCCCGAGATTCCCCGCCGCGCCGGTGATCAGGATAACGGGTTTCCCCACGCGCATTTCTCCCCGGCTGCCTGATGCGGTATCTGAACCCTACCAGCCGCGGCAGCATCGGTTCCGTCGCCACGCCATCTTTCTCGCTTCGGCCGCGGCGCCGGCTCGAAGAAGCTTCGGGTGTACCGACCAGAATGGCGGAAGCGGACAGCTGGTCGAAGCGCAGGGTGCGATCCGCACCGGAAGGTCAGGCCGCGTACGTCCCCTCGGTCATCCGCCCCGTCGCGCGGAGCAGTGCCGCTTCGGCGATCAGCACGTCGCTGCGGCTGCGCGCTACGGCCAGCTGGGCGGCGCGGAAGCTCTGGTCGGCGACCAGGATGTCGAGCGTCGTGCGCAGGCCGAAGCCGTATTCCGCGCGCACCCCCTGCAGCGCCAGGTCGGCGGCGGCCAGCCCCTCGCGGTCGGCGGCGAGCCGGCGCCGCGCTGCCGCGAGCGTGCCCCAGGCGGCGTCGACGCCGCGCTCCGTTTCGCGCAGCGCCGCTTCGGTGGCGAAGCGCTCGGCGCGGTGGGTCGCCTCGGCCTGCCGGACGCGCGAGGCGACGAGCCCGCCGGTCCACAGCGGAATGCGCAGCGTGAGCCCGCCGCTCGCCGCCGCCTCGTAGCCGTCGGGGTTGCCGTGCGCGAGGCGGGCGCCATAGCCGTAGCCGCCGGCGAGCCCGAGCACCGGTGCACGCTCCGCCCGCTCGCGATCGATCTGCGCCGCGGCGGCCTCGGCGATGCGGCGCTGGCGCAGCAGCAGCGGGTTGTCGGTGTCCGCGGCGCTGCGGGCGCGGTCGAGCGTGGCGGGCAGGGCGGGCGGTGGCGGCGTGTCCGCCGACAGCGCCCCCTGCGGCGCGTGGCCGACGATCGCGCGATAGCCGGCGGTCACCGTCGCCAGCGCCCCCTCCGCATCCGCGAGGTTGGCGATCACCGAGGCGCGCTGCGCCTCCAGCTGGGCGACGTCGGTGCGGGTCGCTTGACCCAGATCGTAGCGCGAGCGCGCCTCGGCGAGTTGGCCGTCGAGCCGCTCGATGCCGACCCGCGCCACCTCGACCGCCTGCTGCTGGAAGAGCAGGTCGGCATAGGCGGCGACGACCCGCTCGAGGATCGCCGCCTCGGCATCGCGCACGCCCTCGGCGCCGGCGGCGACGTCGCGGTCTGCGGTGCGGATCGCTGCGGCGACCCGCCCGCCGGTCCAGATCGGCAGCGTCGCGCCGACCGTGCCCACCGCCGCCGATCCGCCGCCGAACCGGTCGTAGCCCGCGTTCCCGCCGGTGTCCGCCGTGAGACGGCCGGCGGCGCGTGCCTGTTCGGGAGCCTCGGCGAGCGCCTCCTGCCGGGCTCGCGTGGCGGCGAGCTCGGGATTGGTGGCGTAGGCGGTCGCGATCGCCTCGCGCAGCGTCTCCGCGTGCGCCGGTGCCGCGACGGCCAGCAGCGCGGCGGCCAGCGCCCTATTCATGGCGCAGTGCCCAGGCGGGGGCGGCGCGGCTGGCGCGCAGCGACTGGCCGAGCACGGTCAGCACTGCGATCCCCGTCGCGAGAAGGCTTGCCGCGAGGAAGAACAGCGGCGACAGCGCGACGCGATCGTCGAAGCCGGCGAGCCAGGTGCGCATCGCGACGAACGCCAGCGGCCAGCCGATCAGGTTGGCGAGCAGCACCGGGCGCAGGAACTGCCCGACCAGCAGCTTGACGATGTCGGCCGAGGAGGCGCCCAGCGTCTTGCGGATGCCGATCTCCTTCACCCGCCGCGCGGTGTTGAACGAGGCGAGCCCCCACAGCCCGACGCAGCCGATCAGCACCGCCAGCCCGGCACCGATCGCGAACAGCCGCGTCGCCCGGTCGTCGGCTTCGTAGAAGTCGGTCAGCTTCCTGTCGGCCGTGTCGCCGTTGAACGGTACCTGCGGCACCATCCGCTGCCACAGTGCGCGAACCGAGGCGAGCATCGCCCGCGGATCGCCGCGGAAGCGGACCGACGCGACCGCGGTGCGGATCTTCTCCGCATCGCGGGCATAGACGTAGTAGGTCGCGCTGTTGGGTACCCGCGGCGAGAAGAAGCGCATGTCGTCGACGACGCCGATGATCGTGCGGGGCCGGTCGCCGCCGACCGTCTTGCCGACAGCTTCCTGTGCTGATCGGAAGCCGAGCGTGGCGATCGCGCGCCGGTTGATGACGATGTTGGTTGCGGCGCCCTCTGAACGGGGTCCGTCCGAATTGTCGGCTCCGTGCGCCTCGTCGAACAGGCGGCCCGCGATCAGCGTGGCGCCGTAGGTTCGGAAGAACTGCGGGCCCGTCACGATCCACCTCAGCGAGGGTCCCGGGCCGGATACGCCGGCAAGCGGCACGTTGTCGGCGTTGTTCTCGCCGCTGCCGCCCGCGGCGCTGTTGCCGATCGTGACCGACTCGACGCCGGGAAGCGCCCGCAGCGCCGCGACGACGGCCCTTCGCTGCGGCGCTTCGATCAGGCTGTCGCCGAGCGACTGGACGACCATCAGACCGTCTCGCTGGAAGCCAAGGTCGGTCTGGCGGACATGGCGGGTCTGCGCGACCAGCACGAGCGTGCCGACGACGAAGGCGATCGCGAGCGCGAACTGGAACACCACCAGCGCCTCGCGGATGCGGGTGCCGGCGCGCCCGCCGCCGGGCGCCCGCGACGAGGCGAGCACCGCTGCGGCCGGGAAGCGCGAGAGCATCACGGCGGGATAGAGCCCGGCAAGCACCCCGACGACCAGCGCGAGCACCGTCAGCGCCGGCACCACGACCGCATAGGGCATCGTCAGCGACAGACCGCCGGCGGCATTCACCAGCGGCAGCCCGAGCTCGGCGAGCATCAGCCCTAGGAGCGCCGCGACCGCTACGGTCAGCACGGCCTCGCCGAGGAACTGCCGCACCAGCGCGCGTCGGTCGGCGCCCAGCACCTTGCGCATCGCGACTTCCCTCGCGCGCAACCCGGCACGCGCGGTGGCGAGGTTTACGTAGTTGACGACCGCCACCAACAGCGTGAGCAGCCCGACCAGGCCCAGCGTAACGACGGTGATCTTGCGGCTGGCGCTTTCCTGACCCTGCGGCTCGAGATGGAGGCGAGCGATCGGCAGCAGCGTCAGTTGCTGGCTCTTCGACGCCTTGGGGCCAAGATCGGTAAGGCCGCGACGATCGACGAACGCCGGCAGCTTCTGCTCGAATGCGCGCGCCGCAGCCGGCGTATCGAAGCGCAGCAGCGTCTGCAGCGACGTGCTGCCCCAGTGGAACCAGTTGTCGGAGATCGGCGTGCGCGGCAGCGGGATGAGAATGTCGAGCTTCATCTCGCTGTTGGCCGGCAGATCCCGGAACACACCGGTGATGCGGTAGTTCACCGGCGCCTGCGTGGCGACCGTGATGGTCTGCCCGATCGGATCGCTCTCCCCGAAATACTTGCGCGCGGCGGTTTCGCTCAGCACCGCGCTGGTGGCATCGCCCAGCGCCGTGCGTCCGTTCCCGCGCACCATCGGCAGGCCGACTACGTCGAAGAAGGTCGGATCGACCTGTGCCACGTTCTCGCGGATCGCGACGCCGCCGCGCTGCACCGAGCCGCCGCCCTCTCCGCCGTTGATGCGCGTTCCGCGAAGACCGGGGAAGTCCTCCCGCATCTGATCGAGCAATCCGCCCATCGTATAGGGGAAAGCCCCGTTGAACGGGCTCTCGGGCAGGTTCCACACCGTTTCGACGACATAGACCTTGTCGTGATCCGGCAGCCACTTCTCGTAGCTCGTCTCGAAGCGGACGTAGAGGCCGAGCACCAGGAACACGGCGATGCCGACGGCGAGGCCGCCGATGTTGAGCGCGGCGTAGAGCTTGTGCCGGGTGAGCGAGCGGTAGAGCGACAGAAGGGCGAAGCGGTTCATCGCGAGGTTCCTGGGTGAGAGGGCGGCGGGCGATCAGCCGCAGGTGACGCGGGCGGGGCCGCTGCGCCGGACGGTGCAACGAGCCCCGCCGGTCACCGCGATGCGGCCGAGGCCGCTCGCCGCGATCCGTGCCGTGTCGCTGGCGCGCGCGCGGACGTTGCCGGTACCGCTCGCGTCGATCGTGAGCGTTCGCGCCGCCAGCGCCTGCGCGTCGATGCTGCCGGTGCCGCCGGCGACGAGCGCCACGGTGGCCGCGCGCCCCTCGGCGCCGATGTTTCCCGTACCGCCGAGGTCCAGCGACAGCCGCTCCGCCTCGACTCCGCGCACGGTGACCGCGCCGGTGCCCGACAGGTCGATGCGGCCGTCGGCCGTGCGCAGCGTGGCGAGCGTGAGGTTGCCGGTTCCGGACAAGGATGCTGCGAACTGGTCGGGCGCGACCGCGGCGACCCGCATGCTGCCGGTGCCCGGCATCGCGACGCCGTGCAGCCGCGGCAGCGTCACCGAGATTTCTGCCGCAGGTGCGCCGGCGCGGCGTTCGCAGCTGTGGGGCGTACGCGCCAGTCGGAGCGTCCCACTGTCGACCTTTACGCGGATCGCCGCAAGCGAGGCCGGCGTGCCGCGCGCGACGACGGCGAAGCGTGCGCCGGGCGTCACGACGACATGGTCGCATCCGCCCAACTCGACACGGTCGAAGCCTTCGGCGGCGAAGCTGCGGCTGTTGGGCTCGGCAGCAGGCGTGGCGACGGGCAGCAGCGCGGCAGCGAGCAGCAGGAGCGGTGCGAGGTTCATCGGCGGTTCTCCAGAGTCAGAGGGCGCGGGCGACGGAGGCGACGATGCGGCCGTCGAGCATGTCGATGCGGCGCCGCGCCATGTCGGCGTGGCTGGGCGAATGGGTGACCATCACGATCGTCGCCCCTTCGGCGTTCAGGCCGGTGAGGATGTTCATCACCTGCTCGCCATTGGCGGTGTCGAGGTTCCCGGTCGGCTCGTCCGCCAGGATCAGCTTGGGATCGCCGACGATCGCGCGGGCGATGGCGGCGCGCTGCTGCTGGCCGCCCGACAGCTGGTGCGGATAGTGGCGCGCGCGGTGGGCGATGCCTACCTTGTCCATCGCCGCCGCGATCCGCGCCCGGCGGTCGCCGGCGTCCTTGCGATAGGCGAGGCCCAGCGCGACATTCTCTTCGATCGTCAGTTCGTCGATCAGGTTGAAGCTCTGGAAGACGAAGCCCAACGTCTCGCCGCGGAAGCGCGCCAGCGCGTGTTCGTCGAGCGTCGCCAGGTCGCGGTCGCCGAACAGATAGCGGCCGGCGGTCGGGCGATCGACGGTGCCGAGGGTGTTGAGCAGGGTCGACTTGCCGCAGCCCGACGGGCCCATGATCGCGACGAACTCGCCCGCTGCGACGTGGAGGTCGACGTCGTGGAGCGCGGTGGTCTCGACCTCGTCGGAGACGTAGCGGCGCTGGATGTTCTCAAGACGGATCATGCTCGGGTCCTAACGGAGGTTGAGGATGTCGCCCTTCACGGACGAAAGGTTGGTGATGACGATGCGCTCGCCGGGACGCAGGCCGGAGAGGATCTCGACCTGCTCGGGATTGCGGCGCCCGGTCTGTACCGTGCGGCGGCGCGCGTGGCGGCCATCGGCGTCGAGCACGAAGGCGGAGGTGCCGCCGCCCGCCTCCAGCCAGCCGCCGACCGGCACCGTCAACGCGGGGGCTGTGCTGCCGAGCGTGATGCGGGTGTCGAGCGTCTGGCCACGGTTGAGCCCCGCTGGCGAGGTTCCGCCGAACAGCAGCTCGACGCGGAAGCGCCCTTCCTTGACCGCCGGCAGCACCTTGCTGACTGCCAGCCGCTGCTCGTTGGCGGTCGCGCGCTGGCCGACGCGGACGCGCCCCAGGTAGAATTCGTCGACGTCGGCCTCCAGCTTCCACGATCCCTCGCTGTCGACCTGGCCGGCGGGATCTCCGGGCTTGAGCGCCTGGCCGGGCTGGATGGTGAAGTTGGTCAGCCGCCCGCCGGCCGGGGCGCGCACCACCAGCGCGTCGAGCCCGGCGCGTACCGCGGCGAGGTTGCCCTGCAGCCGCTCGCGCGTATCGGCGAGCCGCGCCGCCTGGGTGGCGGTGATCCGCGCCTCCGCGGCACCGCCCGACCGGAGCTGGGCGAGACGCTTCTCCTGATACGCCGCTTCCTCGGCGAAGCTGCGCAGGCCGGCGTCGGCGACGAAGCCGCGATCGTGGAGCTGCTGGCGGATGCCCAGTTCGCGCTGCGCCTTGATGAGGTCGTAGTTCGCCTGGGCGATCTGCGCGGCGCGGTCGAGGCGGTTGCGCTCGATCCCCAGGTCTTCGCCTGCGACCTGGCCCAGCTGGCTCGCGATCTGCGCCTCGCGGGTGAGCACGTCGAGCTTCAGCTCCGGGTTGGCGAGCGTCGCGAGCGGCTGGCCGGCAGCGACCATCGCGCCGTCCTGCACCAGCAGCGTCTCGACCTGACCGCCGGAAAGCACGCCAACCAGCGTCGTCACCCGCGGGGCGACCGTCGCGCGGACCGGCAGATAGTCGGCGAACGGCGCGCGCACCGCCTCGCCGATTTCCACGTCGGCGGCGGCGACGTCCGTCGATCCGGCGGCGGGGAGCAGCCGCCAGATCGCGAGCGCGGCAAGCACGGCCACCGCCGCCGCGATCGTCGCCGGGCGCCGCCACCACGGTCGCGGCGGTCTTGCCACCCGGCGGTCCATCGCCGCGCCGGGAGAGGCAGTTGCGTGTACGGGTTGTTCGGTCATCATGCGGACAGTGTCCCGCAGACTCGCGAAAATCGGAAAAGCCCGTCAAAACAATGGCTAGCAATGAATCTGTTCCGCCGCCGCCGTCCGCCCTCGGACAGAGTGTCCGCGAACGGACAGCGTCGGCGTCGTCAAGCGGCGGCACGATCCTGCTGATCGACGACAATCCGGAGGTCGCGCGCGCCCTCGCGCTCGCCTTCGATTGCGCGGGCTACACCCTCGACGCCGCCGCCGCGCCCGAGGAGGCGTTCTCGATGCTCGCCCGGCGTCGCTACGATGCGATCCTGCTCGATCTCAACTTCACCCGCGGCGAGACCAGCGGCAAGGAGGGGTTCGCGGTGCTCGCGCGGATCGTCGCCGACGATCCCGCCGCCGCGGTGGTCGTCATCACCGCGCACAGCGGGATCCGCATTGCGGTGGCGGCGATGCAGGCGGGCGCGCTCGACTTCGTGATGAAGCCGTGGCGCAACGCCGAACTCATCGAACGCGTCGAGGCTGCGATCGCGAAGCGCCGCCGCCCGGCCGTGCCGATTGCGGCGGCTCCCGCGGCGGACCGGGGAACGGGCTTGCATCGTCTTCTCGGCGAGCATCCGTCGATGGCGGAACTGCGCGAGCGGATCCGCCGCGTCGCGCCGACCACGGCGGGCGTGCTGGTGTCCGGACCGTCCGGCGCCGGTCGCAGCCTGGTCGCGGCGCTGCTCCACGAGGGCTCGCCCCATGCCGATACGCCGGCGGTGGTGATCGACGCCCGCACCGCCGATGCCGGCGATCGGGTCGCGCACGCGGCGGGCACGGTAGTGCTGCGCCATCCCGACCGGATCGACGACATCGCGCAGGAACGGCTCGCCGACCGATTCCCTGCGGCAGTGCGTCCGATCGGCATCGTCGATGATGCGAACGGGGTGGCGCCGCGGCTGCGGGCGCGGCTCGGCACGATCGAACTGGCGGTGCCGCCGCTCGACCGGCGCGGCGGCGACGCGCTGCTGCTCGCGCGCCACTTCGCCCGCGAGGCCGCGGCACGCCACCGCCGGCCAGTGCCGCCCTTCACCGCCTCGGCCGAAGCGCGGATCCTCGCCACCCGCTGGCCCGACGAGGTGCGCGGGCTGCAGCAGGCGGTCGAGCGCGCGGTGCTGCTCGACGACGACGGGGTCCTCGACGCGGCGGCGCTCGCGCCCCGGCTGGTGCAGGCGGTCGCCGAGGTCGCCCCGAGCGCCGCCGCGCCGCTCGACGTGTCGCTGGAGGAATCGGAGCGCGTGATGATCGAGGCGGCGCTGCGCCACCACCGCCACAACGTCTCGCATGCCGCGACCGCGCTGGGGCTCAGCCGGCAGGCGCTGTACCGGCGGATGGAACGCTATGGGCTCTAGCCGGACGCGTCATCGCGAAGGCGCGGCCGCGGTTCTCGCTGCGGCCGGGATGGTCGCGTCGGGCGGGGCGGGGGTTTGGGCGGCCGGCCGCGGCTTCTGGGGCACGCTGACCGTCGCGACGTTCGTGACGCTGTGGCTGGTGGTGCTGCTGTGGTGGGCGGTCGCGCGACCGCGCATCCTTCCGGCGGCCGCCCCGGCGAGCGACGATCCCGAGGGCGAGCGGATCCTGCTGCGTGTGCTGATCGACCAGGCGCCCGGCGCCCTGCTGGCGGTGGAGGAGGGGGCGCGGGTGCGCGCGCTCAACCGCGCCGCGCGGCGGCTGTTCGACACCGACGACCGCGTGCTCCCCGCGCCGCCGGCGCTGCTTGCCGACGACGCGCAGCGGCTCCGCCACGGCGGCCGGAGCTGGCGGATCGACAGGGTCGCGGTACGCGACGCCTACGGCGCGCGCACGCTGGTCGCGCTGGTCGACGTCGAGCCGGAGGAGCACGCCGCCGAGGCGCGCGCCACCCGCGAACTGCTGCGGGTGCTGGGGCACGAGGTGATGAACGCGCTGGCGCCGATCGCCTCGCTCGCGGAAAGCGCGCTCGCGGTGCTCGACAGGCCCGAGCGGCGCGACCGGCTGCTGCCCGAGATCCTCGGCACGCTCGCCCGGCGCACCGACGGCCTGCGCCGCTTCACCGAAGCCTATCGCCAGGTCGCCCGCCTGCCCGAGCCGACGCTCGAACCGGTTGCGATCGCCGACCTGTTCGCCGACCTTGCCCGGCTGTTCGAAGGCGAATGGCAGGGCCGCGCCACCTTGGCGCTCGCGCCGCCTCCGGAGGCGCTGGTGGCGCTCGACCGCGACCAGATCGTCCAGGCGCTGCTCGCGCTGCTGCGCAACGGCGCCGAAGCGGCCGCCGCCGTCGGTACTTCACCCACCGTCGGCCTGTCCGCGGCGATCGAGGTGGGGCGGCTGAGCTTCCACGTGCGCGACGACGGCCCCGGCGTCGATCCGGTGCATCGCGCGTCCATCTTCCTGCCGTTCTTCACCACCAAGCCAGACGGCAACGGCATCGGCCTCGCCGGCGCCCGCCAAATCGCCCAGAGCCATGGCGGCGACGTGACGCTGCGATCGTCCGCCCCGACGATCTTCGAGCTGACGGTGCCCGTGTGACGGCCGCGCCTATCGCAGGTTGGCCTTCACGCAGACGTCGACCCGCCGCTCCGCAGCGTTGCGCTTGAAGTGCAGGGGGCATCGATACCCGGCGAGCAGGCGGCGATAGATCGCGAACTCGGTCCCGAACCGCTCGGGATCCGCGGCGTAACGCGCGTAGTTGGAGAGGATCGCCATGTCCGCGTCGCAGCTCGTCAGCCGCTCCGGCGCGACGTGGCCGACATCGACGATCGCGCGACCTTGACGGAGGCCATCGACACGGCGGTAGCTTGGCGCCTTGCCGAGCGCCGCGCGAACGTCGACGCAACCGGCATTTCCGAGCGGGAACAGCAGACGGCCGCGATAGCCGAGTAGGTCGAAGGCGGCGTGCTCGACGAGGATCGTCCTGCCCGGCGGAAGATGCGCGCGCACAAATGCCGTCGCTGCCTGACGTGGATCGTCGGCGCGGGCAGCGAGCCGATCGAGCGACACCACAGTCATCCAGCCCGACAGGAGCAGCACGATGGTAGTTGCGGCAGAGGTCGTCCACTTGTCCGGCAGCAACCGTGCCACCCCCTCGATCCCGAGCGCGGCGAGGACCACGAGGATCGGCAAGACGGGAACGATCCATCGCTCCCACACCAGCGCCTGTGCCGCGAGCGCGATCACGATCGCTGCGGTGGTGGGGAGCAGCACGACCGCGACGTCCGGGCGGCTGCGCAGCCGGAACGCGCCGAGCGCGGCGAGTATGAGCCCGGCCCAGCCGAAGCTCCCCGCAAGCGGTTGACGCAGGTACCAGACGAGATTGCCGATGAGCCCGTAGCCGGTCGCGCCCAGGTGCACCGGCCGTGCCTCCGCGGCCAGATCGCGCAGCACCGCGGGAAGGTCGAGCAGCAGATAGGGCGAGACCAGCAGCAGCGCCACGACCGCAACCAGCGGCGCCACAGGCAGCAGCCGCAGCGCCGAGCCGTCCCCTCGGGCGCGCCACAGCAGCGCGGCGGCGGGGGCGATCAGCACCAGCACCGCCGGCCATTTGGCGGCACATGCCAGCCCCGCTGCGATCCCGGCCCAGACCTGCTCGCGCCGTCCGCCGCCGCGTGCCGCGGCGAGCGCGTGCAGCAGGCTCCAGCTCATCAGCGCGCTCGCGAGCAGATCGGTGCGGATCAGTTGCGACAGCTCGACGTGCACGGCGTTGGCGGCAAGCAGCGCCGCTGCGGTCAGTCCTACGCGAGCGCCGCCGATGCTGCGGCCGAGCCGCCAGCTCAGCCACACGCCGGCGACGCCGAACGCCACGCTCAATCCGCGCATCGGCAGCACGAGGATGCCGGGATCGGCGAACACCGCCGCGACGAAGGCGTCGGTGCCGTTCCAAGAGCCGAGCAGCGATCCGATCGCACCGACCGCGACGATGATGATCGCCAGCAGGTAGAAAAGCAGCGTTCCCGGATGGCCGAACCAGCCGGGGTTCAGCCGCCCTTCGCGCAGCATGTCGAGCGCGGTCATGATGAAGATCGGCTCGTCGGGATCGTTGAGCGCGGGCAGCCCGAAATCGAGATGCCACAGCCGCAGCCCGGTGGCGAACAGCAGGATCGCCGCGAGCAGGATGCGTTCGCGCTTACGGGCCATGCCGGTCGGTTCCGTCCTCTTCGCGAACGTCATGTGCGGGAGAACCCATGCGAACCGTGATACTGGCGGGCGGCCTCGGCAGCCGCCTGGGCGAAGAAACCGCCGTCCGCCCCAAGCCGATGGTGGAGATCGGCGGAATGCCGATCCTGTGGCACATCATGAAGATCTATGCCGCCGCTGGCTTGGACGACTTCGTGATCTGCCTCGGTTACAAGGGCTATCTGATCAAGGAATATTTCGCCAACTACTTCCTCCACACCGCCGACGTGACGATCGACCTGCGTCGCGGCGGCAACGGCATGGAAGTCCATCGCGCACGCAGCGAGCCGTGGCGGATCACGCTGGTCGAGACCGGTCTCGATACCATGACCGGCGGCCGACTGGCGGCGATCCGCCCCTATCTCGATCCCGACGAGCCCTTCTGCTTCACCTACGGCGACGGCGTCGCCGATATCGATATCGCCGCGCTGGTTCGCTTCCACAACGCGCACGGTGCCCGCGCGACGATCACCTCGGTGACGCCGCCGGGCCGCTTCGGCTCGCTCGAGTTCGAGGGTGAGGCGGTGACCGCCTTCCGCGAAAAGCCGGCCGGCGACGGCGGACAGATCAACGGCGGCTTCTTCGTGGCGCATCCCAGCGTGCTCGACCTGATCGACGGGCCGGACACGGTGTGGGAGGCGGGGCCGCTCGAACGGCTCGCCGCGCAAGGGGAACTGCGCGGTTATCGGCATGACGGATTCTGGCATCCGATGGACACGCTGCGCGACAAGATTCACCTCGATGGTCTCTGGCAGAAGGGGGAAGCGCCGTGGAAGCGCTGGTGAATCGAGGCTGGGCAGGGCGCCGGGTGCTCGTGACCGGGCACACCGGGTTCAAGGGCAGCTGGCTTTCGCTGTGGCTGGCTTCGATGGGGGCGGAGGTGACGGGCCTCGCGCTGCCCGCCCCCACCGAGCCGAGCCTTTTCGCGGCGACGCGGCTGGAAGAGCGCTTGCGGCACGTAGAGGGCGACATCCGCGACTGCGCCGTCGTCACCGCGGCCGTCGAGCGGGCGCGGCCCGAGGTGATCTTCCACCTGGCCGCCCAACCGCTGGTGCGGCTGTCCTACCTCGAACCGGTCGAGACCTATGCCACCAACGTCATGGGGACGGTGCATGTGCTGGAGGCGGCACGACGCGTCGGCGGCGTGCGGGGCATCGTCTGCGTCACCAGCGACAAATGCTACGAGAACCGCGAATGGGATTGGCCCTATCGCGAGAGCGACCCGATGGGTGGTCACGACCCCTACAGCAGCTCCAAAGGCTGTGCCGAACTGGTTGCCGCGGCGTGGCGCAACTCGTTCTTCGCCGGCGATGACGCGCCGCTGCTGGCGACGGTGCGCGCCGGCAACGTCATCGGCGGCGGCGACTGGGCGAGCGATCGACTGGTGCCCGATCTGGTCCGCGCGTTCGAGGCGGGCGTGGCACCGCTGATCCGCGCGCCCGACGCAGTGCGGCCCTGGCAGCATGTGCTCGAGGCGCTGGGCGGGTATCTGAAGATCGCCGAGCGGCTGCTGTCGGGGGAGCGGCGTTTCGCAGACGGGTGGAACTTCGGTCCCAGTGACGAGGATGCGCGACCCGTCCGCTGGATCGTCGATCGCATGTGCGCGGTGTGGCGCGACGGCGCGGCAGCACCCAGCATCGACGATGGGCCGCGTCCACACGAGGCAGGGCTGCTGCGGCTCGACAGTTCGCGAGCGCGCACGGCACTCGGCTGGCGACCGGCGCTGACGCTGGGGGATACGATCGACTGGATCGTCGACTGGCACAAGGCAGTGGCGACGGGCGAGGACGCGCGCGAGGTCACGCTGGGCCAGATCGCGCACTATGCCGCGCTGTCGGAAGGAGGTCGGGCGTCCGTGGCCGCTTGAACACCGCGTCCGGGGCAGGCGGCCGATGCGGCGCGTCACGACTGCCCCGGCACCGCGCGAAAGGTGACGCGGCTGTGCCAGAACCAGCTGCCGGCGATCAGCGCGACGGTGAAGCCCAGCTGCGCGATCACCGGCGGCAGCTGCGCCAGCTCGACGAGCAGCGGCAGCGCGACCCAGTTGGCGGCATAGTTGGCGAGATAGAAGCTCGCGAAGGTCGCGAACTCGCGCAGGACGTTGCCGCGCGTGCGGAACACGCCCAGCTTGTAGGTGGTGAAGGCGAAGCACAGGCTCACCGCCTGGGCGATGAGGAGCGCCGCCATGTAATGGGTGCGCAGTGCCGGGACGCCCCACAGCAGCGCCGGGTAAATCGCGAGCCCGAAGGCGGTGTTCGCCGCGCCCGCCAGGAGAAAGCGGAGCGGGCGCCGCCCGCTGGCGGCCGCGACCCTCACTGCTCGTCGACCAGCGGGATCGCCATGTTGGCGGCGAGCACTTCACGCGGCAGGAACGGCGACAGATCCTCCAAGGGCGGCGAGGTGATGCGGCCGTCGGCATGGACCTTGGCACCGAGCTTGGGCGCGAACGACACATGCTCGTCGACCAGTATCTCGCACAGCGCCGGGCCGGGCGCGTCCAGCGTCGCACGGATCGCCGCGACGAGATCGTCATGTCCTTCGGCGCGGGCATAGGCGAAGCCGAACGCGGCCGAGACCTTCTCGAAGCTGGGGAAGGTGACGTTGCTCTTGGGACCACCACCGACCTCGACCCCGTTGAAGAAGTTGCGGTGGGTCTGAAAGATCGAGACATAGCCCGAATTGTTGATGAGGAAGACCTTCACCGGCATCCCGTAGCCGGCGATGGTCTGCATCTCCTGAAGGTTCATCATGATGCTGCCGTCGCCGGCGATGCAGATCACGCGCTTGCTGCCGCCGGTCGCCGCACACACGCCGATCGCGGCGGGCAGGTCGTAGCCCATCGTCGCGCAGCCCGAATTGGTCCACAGCCGCTGGCCCTGCCGGAGCCGCCCCGCCTGGAAGCTGACGACGCAGGCCGAGCCGTTGCCGGTGACCACCACGTCGTCGGCGTCGAGCGCCTCGAACAGCGTCTCCATCGCGATATAGGGATGGTTGGTCGGGCCGTGGTCGCGATATTCCGGCAGAACCGCGGGGAAGCTCGCGACGCGCTGCTTCGCCCAGCCGAGCCATTCGCGGTGCGCAGGGGTCGGTCCCGCGTAGTCGGCGTCGAGCATCGCCGGCAACAGCTCGGCGAGGTCGGCGACGATGGGGAGGTCGGGCTTCACCGTCGGCTTCTGCAGTTCGAGCGGATCGATATCGACCCAGATCTTGGTGGCGGCACGCGCGAAGCTGCCCCAGTTGTAGCTGACCTGGCGGATGTTGAGGCGGCTGCCGAGCACCAGCAGCAGGTCCGCGCTCTGCGTCACCATGTTGCCGCCGCGGTCGCCGACGGTGCCGGGGCGACCGGCGTAGAGCGGGTGATCGTTCCACAGCGTGTCGTGCGCGTTCCAGCCGGTGACGACCGGCACGCCGAGCCGCTCGATCAGCGCGAGGAAGTCGGCGTGCGCACCGCTCAGCCGCACGCCTGCGCCCGCCAGCACCACCGGCCGCTCGGCCGCGGCAATCCGCTCGAGGATCGTACGCGCGGTGGCGGCGAGGTCGGTGCCACGCCACGGCTCGTCGAGCTCAGCGGGGTCGAAACCGGGGAGGGCGTCCGGGGCGATCGTCGCCGCCTGCACGTCGAGCGGGATGTCGAGCCACACCGGCCCAGGACGGCCGCGGGTGGCGAGGTGTAGCGCCTTTTCGAGATGATAGCGGATGCTCGCCGGATCGACGACCATCGCGGCATATTTGGTGATCGGCCGGACCAGTTCCTCGATGTCGAGTTCCTGGTCGCCGAGCTGGCGCAGCGGCAGGCCCGTCGAGCGCACCGTCGTCTCGCGCTTCACCTGGCCGGAGAGGACCAGCATCGGGATCGAATCGACATAGGCGCCGTAGACGCCGGTGATCGCGTTGGTACCACCGGGCCCCGAGGTGACGTTGACCACCGCAGCCTTGTTGGTGAGGCGGGCATAGGCCTCCGCCGCCATTGCCAGCGCCTGTTCGTGATGCGCGAACATCGTCTTCAGCCGCGGGTGCGTGCCGATCGAATGGTTGAGGTGCATCGCGCCGCCGCCGGTGAGCATGAACACCTGTTCGATGCCGTGGTCGGCGAGCCAGGTGGCGAGCCAGTCGGAAAGCTTCATCTTGGGGTCCATCCGTTTGCGAGCGCGGTCCGCCGGATCGCCTCGTCGAGCCCGACCGAGGCCGAGAGCGACAGGTCGCGACGGATCGCTGCGGTCGAGGGTACGTAGCGGCCGGGGTTCCAGCCGGGATCGGGGCGGCCGAGGATCTCGACGCCGGGCGCGCCGAGCAGCGCGGCGGTGCGTCGGGCGAGGTCGGCGATCGACACCGCCTCCTCCGACCCGATGTTGTAGGTGCTGCCCGGCCGCCCGCGCAGGTGGAGCATCCACATCCACACCGTGAGGTCGGCGGCGTAGAGATAGGAGCGCACCGCCGCGCCCGACCCGGTGACGCGGATCGTCCGCCCGGCGATCGCGTCGCGCAGGAAGTTGCCGGCGGCGAAATGGGTGTCGAGCGCCAGTCCCGGGCCGAGCAGCGCGAAGATGCGCGCGGTGACGGTGTCGACGCCGAACTGGTGATGGCAGATCGCCGTCAGCGTTTCCGCCGCGCGCTTGCCCTCGGAATAGCAGGCCTTGGGATCGCGGGGGTCGGGGCCGCCGGTCCAATCCTCGCCGACATGGGGCTGCTCTGTCGGCTGTGCGCCGTAGACCGCCCCCGAGCTCATCAGCAGAAAGCGGGCATCGTGGCTGCGGGCCAGGTCTAGTGCGGCGCGGGTGCCTTCGACGATCGTGTCGAACATTCGTCGCGGATCGCTGGCGGTGAGCGCGGCGCTGGCGTCGGTGGCGCCGTGGATCACGTCGGTGAAGGGGCCGGGTGGCGGATCGAAGCGCAGAACGTCGCCGGCGGTCGTTTCGAACCGGGCGGCGAGGTGCGGCGCACGCGCGGCGAAGCCGGCGGGGTCGCGGGTCAGCAGCGTGACGTGAACGGTGATCGGCGCGCGTGCGAGCGCCTCCAGCATCCAGCGGCCGATGAAGCCGGTGCCGCCGGTCACGAACAGCCGCGCGCCGTCGAGCTTCGGCCAATGCGGCGCAAGCGCGGTGTCGATCGCCCGAAGATCGCTTTCCGGGATCATGCCGCCAGCCCCAGCACCGGGCGCGAGTCGCCGTGCGCTCGCGCGACCCGCATCAAGGCGTCGAGCGCGAGCGACCAGACGATCAGGATTACCAGCGCGGGGCGCACGAAATGCCCCGCGGTCAGCCCGAACTCCGGGAGCACCGGGCGGCCGCTCAACCAGCTTTGGGTGTCGAGCCGCAGCACCGTCGCGAGCGGCCAGTCGCCCACCAGGCAGAGCAGATAGGCGGCGACGATCGCCGGCACCGCGCCGCCCTTCCACGGTTCGAGGAGCACCAGGAAGAGCAGGAAGACCTGGGTGTAGCCGCCGGGCGACTGCGTGACGAGATAGGCGCCGAGCACGATCGCGGCGAGCCGCGCGTGGGTCAGCGCTCGGGGCTGCACCCAGGCGGCGGCGAGCGTCGCCAGCGCGAGCAACTGGGTCGAGCGGATCGCCACCGGCACCGCCGCCTCGATCGCCTCGATCGTGCGCGAGGGCACGAAGTCGAGCAGCGGCAGCTGGCTCTGGCGCATCAGCAGCAGTGGCGCGTAGCTGGTCGAGTAATTCACCTCGTTCCACACCTGTCCGGCGACGAAGCTGACCCAGTTGACCGTGTTCGACGCAAGCTCCAGTGGCGAGCCGGCGCCCACCCAGGCGAGCGTGACGAGGTAGAGCAGGATCGTAGCGATCCCGGCGAGCTCGAGCGGCCGCCATTCGCGCCGCAGTGCATGGGCAAGGGCGGGGAGCACCAGATAGGGCTTGAAGTTGATCGTGATCGCCGTGCCGATCGCGCGCCACGCGCGTGAACGGGTTACTGGCCCGTGCGCGACGATGAAGGCGGGCAGCGCGGCGAGAATCAGGTTGCCGCGCTCCAGCGTGAACAGCAGCGGCAGCCCCAGCGCCATCGCGACGGTGCGCGGGATCGCCGTGCGCCGATCGTTGCCGCGGAACGCCATCCACAGTAGTGCGACGTCGGCGACATAGGCAGCGACAATGGTCGCACGCGCGAGCCCGTCGCAATCGCGCGCCTGGAACGGCGAGCCGACGTAGCAGCCGGGCAGCGTCGTCCAGTCGAGGAACACGAAGGACAGCGGCGGGTAGATGCTGCGCCACACGTCGTACGCACCCGGCCGGTTCGCCCAATAGGCGGTGTTGAACCAGTCCATGAACGTGTCGTTGGTGTCGAACACGAACGGCTGGGGAAGATAGCCTTTCGTGCTGAAGAACCATGTCGCGTGCGCAACGCTTGCCACGACCGCAAGCATCAGCGCCCCTTCGACCAGCGGCGGCCGGATGCGCGCGGTCATGGCCCGTCCGGGAAGTTCAGCCGGTCCTCCTCGACGACCAGCGGCACCCCGCGCGTCCGTTCGGCAATCAGCCGGACCTGATCGCCGATCAATCCCAGGAACAGCAGCAGCGTCGCGAACATCGCGCTGCCCGCGGACCAGCCGAGCAGCGCGCCTGCCGGACCGCCCATGATCGCTGCGACGATCCCGGCGGCGGCGAGCAGCAGCGCAATCAGCGCGATGCCGATCGACAGCGGGATCGGCAGCCGCAGCAGCGTCTTGGCCGATCCGGCGAGTCCGGACAGGGCGAAGCCCACCAGGCTGGCGATGCCGTTCTTGGTCTCGCCGGCGGCGCGCTCGGGGCGGTCGAACGGCACCAGCGCGACCGGATAGCCGCTCTCGACCAGCATCCCGCGGAAGAAGGGTTCGGGCTCGTGCCACTGCCGCAGCGTCTCGACGACGCGGCGGTCGAACAATCCGAAGCCGGTGACGTTGGGCAGCACGGGATAGTCGGCGACGCGGCCGAGCAGCGCATAGCCGGCACGGCGGACCAGCCCGAGCAGCACACCCGTCCGTTCGCTGCGCCGCTGGCCGAGGACGATCTGCGCGCCGCCGCGCCATCGCTGCACGAGTTCGCCGATCATCGCCGGCGGATCCTGGAAGTCGGCGCACATGCCGATCACCGCGGCGCCGCGCGCCTGGTAGATGCCATGGGTAGGCGAGCGCATCTGCCCGAAGTTGCGGGTGTTGAGGATGCCGCGCACCCGCGGGTCGGCTGCGCACAGTGCCCTGATCGCGTCGCGCGTCCCGTCGGTCGAGCCGTTGTCGATCAGGATGATCTCGTGGCTTCTGGCGTGGCGTACCGCCTCCAGCGTGACCGCCGCGGTGATCGCGCGAACGTTCTCGATCTCGTTCCAGCACGGGATGACGATCGAAAGTTCGGGAGCGGGCGTGCTCATACCCGCGGGGTCCCGATCAGCGGCAGGCGGATGCCCGTCGCCGGGGCGTAGACTTCGGTGAACAGCGCCAGCGCGAGCACCAGTGCGAGCAACGCGACCGAGGGCACGTTGAACTTGCGGTCGGCGTCGAGCCGCGCCGCCTCGATTACCTCGGCGTCGGAGGCGGTCTCCGCGGCAAGGGACTCGACGGCGATCTCCTCCGACGAGCGCGCATAGACCTCGTACAGCGCCTGGGCGAAACGGTAGTCGCGGTAGAGGTCGAGATATTCGCCGGATACTTCGGTCAGCCCGGCGACGTTTGGGCCGGCAGCACCCGATGCGGGATCGGCGGTGCGGGCGATCTGCGCGCGCAGCGTTGCCACCTCCGACTGCACCGCGCGGAGCTGCGGATTCTCCGCGCCCTGGAATTGGCGCAGGGTTTCCAACTCGACTTGCTTGGCTTGGAGCTGCGCCTGCTGGCCGGCGCGCAGCGACAGCTCGGCACCGAGCTGCGCTTCGGGCTCCGCGAGCCGGTTGCGGCGGCGGAAGGCGTTGAGTGCCGCCTCGGCGGTCACCACCCGCTCGCCCGCCTCGCCGAATCGCGCGCGCACCACCTGCTGCTTGCGCCGCACGCGATCGCGGCTGAGCGCATTGAGCCGCTGGGTGATCGCGGCGACATGCGCCTGCGTCAGCGCCTCGGCCTCGACGGCGTCGTGCGTGCGGGCCTCGATCTCGATCACGCCGCCGGTGAGCGAGTGGATGTCGACCTTCCGGGCGAGCGCGAGCTGCGCCGCGCGCGCCGAGCCATAGCGCGCGACGAGGTCGAGCCGGGCGATCACCGCGTCGGCGACCTCCCGACCCCGCGCGATGGAGAGATAGAGATCGATCGGCTGCTTGCCACCGCCGAGAAGCGCGGCGAAGCCGCCGAGCTGACCCATGCCGCCCATCGTGGAGCCGAGCCCGAGGCTACCGGGCTCTTGCGGCACCAGTTTCGCCCGCGCTTCATAGGGTTGCGGCACCACCGCCAGCAGCGCCAGAACCAGCGCCGCCAGTCCATAGCCGCGCAGTCGCCAGCGCCGGTCGCGCACCCATTCCGCCATTCGCGCCCTCATTCGACCAGCGTCCGCACCGAAGCCGCGCCGACCAACCCTCCGAACAGGCTGCTGGTGATGTCGCGCAGCCGCGCCCAGAACTCACCGCGGCTGGCTTCCACCGGCACGAAGACCAGATCGCCGGGGAGGGCAGGCATCTTGAGCGTGCGCCGCCCCCGCGCCAGCACGGTGCCGTTCGCACGGACGACGAAGATCTCCTTCTTGTCGCCCAGCGACTGAATCCCGCCGGCACTCTCGACCGCGTCGCCGATCGTCTGTCCTTCGCGATAGGCGAAGGAGGCGGGGCTCGCGACCGCACCGAACACGCCGATCGTAACGGGGCGGGTCGGAACCTGGATGATGTCGTTGTTCTCGACGATCAGGTCGGCGGGCAGCGCGGCGGCGGTCACCGGCAGGTCGAACACGAGTCGTCCGCTCGGCTCTCGCGCGCGCATCTTGGCCACGACCTGCTCGATCAGCTTGAGGTTGCCTGCAGAGGTGAGCTGCGCTCGGTTGACCGAGACGAGTGGCTGGGTGCTGAGCAACAACTCCATGTCGTCTACCGCGCGCGCGAAGCTCTCGCGCTGTTGCGCCTTCACGCTCTCGCGGGTGATGACGCTCGCGTAGGGAAAGGCCTCACGTGTGAGGCCGCCCGCCTGTGCGACGACGTCCGCTAGCCTTGCCCCCGGCTGGACATAGTATCGGCCGGGCTTGGTCACTTCGCCGCTCAGCGTCACCAGCACCGGCTGCTGCGCGACCGGACGCGCGATGCCGACATTGGTGAGTACGCGCACCACGTCGCCGCGTCGGGCGGGCCGCGTGCTGGCTTCGGCGGCGCTGAGCTGCTGCCAGCCGCCGTTCCCGTTCCCCAGCGTGTCGAGCACCAGCAGCCGGTTCGCGTCGGCGACGGTGCTGACCCCGCCCGCATAGGCTACCGCGTCGGCGAGCGTCTCGCCCGCTCCCATTTCGAAGATCGCCTCGCGGTTGACGCTGCCGGTCACCGCGACCTGCTCGCCCGCAGGAGCGATGTGGAGGACGTCGCCGTTCCGCAGCACGGCGTCGCCCGTCTTGTCGCCGCGCAGCAGCAGATCGTAGAGATCGAAGTCCGACACGAGTTGTCCGCCGCGGCGCAGCTGGATCGAACGGAAGCTGCCGCCTTCCGAGGGGCCCCCCGCCGCGAGGACGGCGTTCACCAGGGTCGAGACGCTGTTGACGGTATAGGCGCCAGGTCGACGCGCAAAGCCGGTGACGTAGATGGTGAGTCCACGCAGCCGGGCGATGCCGACCTCCAGTGTGAAGTTGCGATACTGGCGCGATACCTGCGCGGCGACCACATCGCGCAGGTCGCCGTACCGCACGCCGCCGACCAGTATCGCGCCGATCCGCGGCACGAAGATCCGGCCCTCGCTGTCGACGGTTAGCCGCAGGTTCGATCCCTGCACCGATCCCGACAGATCGAGCCGCAGCTGATCGCCGGGGCTCAGCAGGTAATCGGCGGGGATCGCGGTGGTCGTCGGAGTGGTGAAGTCGCGCGCTTCCGGCACCAGCAGCTCGGCGCCGAAGCGGCGCAGCGGCTTGCCGACGACGACGGCGACATGCGCCTCGAACTCGCTCGCCAAAGCGGGCGGCTCGGCAGCCGGCTCGGCCGAGGGCGCAAGCGCACGAGACGGCTCCGGTTCTGCCGGCGGCACGACGATCTGCGCGGGCGCGAACGGGGCAGGGGTTGCCTCGGGCACCGCGACGCTCGGAGCGGCGGCTGCGGGGCTTGCCTCGGAGCGGCCGGCGCCGCCCACTGGCGAGGCCAACTGCGCCGCGCAAGGCGTCGAGGCGAGCGCGAGCGTCGCCCCCGCCAGGAGGGTCGAACGGTGAAGGATCATGCGGCCAGCGTCCGGCGCGAGCCGCCGTCGGCCAGGGTGCCGGACAGTGCCTCGAACCCACGCTCCCACAGAGACGAGTCGGAGGCGGCGAGCAGACCGGCACCCGTCGATCCGACGCGATAGGCGCTGCCGTCCCAATGTGTGGCGCGCCCGCCCGCTTCGGTGAGGAACAGCACGCCGGCGGCATGGTCCCACGGCAGGATTCGCTGGAACAGCGCCACATCGTTGCGGCCGGTCACGAGCCGAGGATAGCTCTCGGCCGCGCAACGCGGGATCGGCTCCAGCGCGAAGCGACGCTCGGCGACACGGTGGGTACGGGCGCGCGCGTCGGGCGCCATGAACTGGCTGGCGAGCGCTGCGATCGGGCGCAGTCGGCCGCTGCCGCGTGCCCGCACCGGCTGGTCGTCGATCCACGCGCCGAGCGCGCGCTCGGCATGGCACATCCGGCCGCTGACCGGATCGAGCATCCACGATGCCACGGGCTCGCCTTCTTCCACCAGCGCGACCATGATGCCGAAGGCGCCGCTGCCGCTTGCGAAGTTCGCGGTGCCGTCCAGCGGGTCGACCAGCCACACCGCCCCGCTGCCGATGCCGTCGAGCAGGCCGGGGTCTTCGGCGCAGGCTTCCTCGCCCACGATGCGAGCGCCGGTGCCGAGCCGATCAAGCCCGTCGCGCAGACGTGCCTCCGCCTCGCGATCGACGCAGGTGACCAACTCGCCGGGGCTCTTCTCCACGATCTCATGCGCGGCGAGCGCACGGTGGCGCGGCATCACCACGCGTTCGGCGACATCGCGCATCAGCGCGGCGACTTGGGCAACCAGCGGCATCGGATCAGGCGGCGACGAGGTCGCGGGCATGGGCGCGGGCGGTGCGCTCGCGCATCATCGCGATCCGGCTCGCATCCTCCTCGGCGATCACGCGATAGAGATCGCGCTTGTTCTCCAGCCAGGCGAGTTCGAACGCGGTCGCCAGCGCGATCGCGCCTTCGAAGTCGGTACCCTCGACCACGCCGCCGTCGAACACGACCTTGCGCGTCTCGAACCGGTCGAGCCGAACCTGTCGGATTTCACGCAGCGCCGGCGCGGCCTCGATCGCGACCGAGCCGCCGACGACGAGGTCGAGGTGATGGCGGCGGCACGCCTCGGCCGCGACCAGCACCGCATCGGTGATCGTCCGCTCGTTGATCGCACCGCGCGGCATGCCCTTGGACAGCGTGAAATCGACCCGGCCGAAGACGATGCCGTCGAGCCGTTCTGCCGCGGTCGGCAGCATGGTATCGAGCGCCGCCAGCGTCGCCTCGGTTTCCAGGTTGAACAGGAATTCGGTGCCGACGGGATCGGTGCCGTAGACCTTGTCCCGCGCGTCTGCGAATTTGGCGAGGGCGTAGGCGGTCTCCACCATCGGCGCGATGATGTAGTCGGTGCCGTAGAGCTTGGAGGCGTGGAGATCGGAAACCGCCTCGCAGCCGCCGATCTTGAGCGCGACCTTCAGGTCGGCTCGGCGCGCGAGGTCGAGCAAACGCAGCAACTCATCGGGACGGGTGCCTTCGGCCTCGAACTCGGCCTTGACGGCGACGAAGCCGTGATGGTCGCGGCCCTTCTTGAGCATGTCGAGCATGCGCGCTTCGGTGGGGCTCATCTCAGTCCTCCGGGAATGGTTTTCCGGGAAGAAACGGAGCCGGTCGACCAAACCCGTAACGCGTTCGTCGCGATGCGGATTCGTCTTGCCGGCTCCGTTTGGGGTGCATGCGGCTGCTTCTCGCCTTGCTGGTGCTGGTTCCCGCCGCGGCTGGCGCGCGCGAAAAGACGGGGCTGCGCGTGTCGTCGCGGTTCGGCGTCCGCGCCGATCCGCTGAACGGCGGAAGGGCGGTGCATCGTGGCGTCGACCTACCGGGCGTCGTCGGAACGCCGGTGGTGGCAGCCGCGTCGGGGGTCGTGTGCGTCGCTGCCCGGCGTGGCGGGTACGGCGACCTGATCGAACTCGCCCATCCGGACGGCACCACGACGCGCTATGCGCATCTGTCGCGTATTCTCGTCCGTCCCGGTGAGACGGTGGTGCAGGGGCAGGTGATCGGACGAATGGGATCGACCGGCCGCTCGACGGGAAGCCACCTCCATTTCGAATATCGGGTCCACGGCGTTCCCGTCGATCCGCTGCGTTATTTGAGCGCCGCTGCAACGCCTGCGTCGGAAGCGGTCGCTGGGCCGGTGGTACAGCCGGCAGCGCCCGAACTGCCGCATCGCTCGCGCTTTTCGCAGGCGCGCGCGGCGCAGGCGCCACGCTCCCCGCAAGAACTGCCAGGCGGCGCCGATGCGCTGAGGGGTCCGCCGCGATGAGCGCATCGCACGCCCCTGCACGTTGCCGCACGGGGCTTGGCAAGCGCGAGCGGGAGTGCTTTCCCGTGCGCAATGGAACCGGACTCGACACCCGACGGCCTGGGGCAGGTGCTCGTCGAAGAACGCGCGCGACTGCTGCGCTTCCTCGCCGCGCGCGGAGCGGGCGACGAGGCCGAGGACGTGCTCCACGATTTGTGGCAGCGGCTGATCGCGACGCCGTCGCAGCCCATCGCCGACCCGGTCGCCTATCTCTTCCGTGCCGCCGAGAACGTGATGCGCGACCGGCGACGCAGCAGCGTCAGCCGCGCGCGGCGCCAGCAGGACTGGCATGATGCGAGCGCCGTAGAGCATGAGGAGGCGGTTGGCGAGCGCGTGCTGATCGCCCGCCAGCGCCTGCGCGAGGCGGAGTCGGTGCTCGCCGCGCAGGGGCCGCGGGTCAGCACGGTGTTCCGCCGCTATCGCCTCGACGGCGTGGGCCAGGCGGCGATCGCACGCGAGTTGGGGGTCAGTCTCAGCTCGATCGAGAAGGACCTGCAAAAGGCCTATCGCGCGTTGGCGCAGCTTCGCGAGAGTTTCGATGCGGAATAGCCCGAACGGCTCCGTCTCAGCAAAGGTATGGGCATGAACGCTGCACCCGACGACATGCTGGAAGAGGCGGCGCGCCGCTGGGCGATCCGCGTCCGCGATCCTGCATTTGCCGATTGGGACGGCTTCACCGCTTGGCTGGAGGCCGATCCCGTGCACAATGCCGCCTATGAGGCGGTGCTCGACGATCTCGATGCGGCGGACGCGCTGTTCGACGTAGCGCCGGCTGCGGCTCCGGCGCTGGTGGTTCATCCCGTGCCGCAACGGGACCGCGCGCGCCGCTGGCGGGCGCCGGCGGTGGCGGCCGGCGTGGCGCTTCTGGCGGTTGGCGGCGGATGGCTCGCGCTCGATCGGGATCCGGAGCAGGAATATGCCGCCCAGCCAGGGCAGCGGCGCGCGATCGCGCTGGCCGACGGATCTCGCATCCTGCTCAACGGAGGCACCCGGCTGACGATGGACCCCGCAAATCCGCGGGCGGTGACGATGACCGACGGCGAGGCGCTGTTCGAGATCCGCCACGATCCCCGTCGGCCGTTCGTGGTAACCACCGCGGACGGCACGCGGCTGGTCGACGTCGGCACGACGTTCAACGTCGTCGGCGATCAGGGGGCGCTGACGGTAGAGGTCGCCGAAGGGGCGGTGGTCTACCGGGCGGCGAGCGAGATGCGGCTCGACGCGGGGGAGATGCTGCAGCGGGTGAGTGCCGATGCCGAGCCCCGCAAGCGCATGGTCGATCCCGCCACCGTCGGCGCCTGGCGCACGGGGTATCTTCAGTTCGGCGATGCCGCGCTCGGCGAAGTCGCCGACGACCTGTCTCGCAACCTGGGTGTCGCCGTTTCGGTGGACGACCGTATCTCGGCCCGCCGCTTCTCGGGGACGATCATGCTCGACGGCGGCGCCGACGCGGTGATGGCGCGGATCGGGCCGTTGATCGAGGTCCGGATCGAGCGGCAGGGCACCGGCTGGAGGATGACACCGCCCGATGGTGCGCGTCCGTAACGCTGCCCCGCTCGTGCTGCTCGTGGCGGCCGCGCCTGTGCAAGGACAGGAGCGGGCGGCGGATGTGGACGTGCCCGCTGCGACTGCCGGCGAAGCGGTCGGTACCCTGGGCCGACAGGCGCGGATCAGCATCGGCTTCCGCGATCCGCGGCTCGCGCGCATGCGGGTGAAGCCGGTGCGCGGGCGCTACACGCCGGCGCAGGCGCTGGAGCGCTTGCTCGCCGGAACGCCGGCCCGGGCTCGGCGCGTCGCTTCTGCGAGTTTCGTGATCGAGCGCGCCCCCGCCCGGTCCTATGCGCCCGCGGTACGGCCGCGCCCGGCCGAACCCGCGATCGAACCCAGTCCGGCAGAAATCGTCGTCACGGCGACGAAGCGAGACGTGCCGCTCGCCGCCTATGCCGGCGGCGCGCAGATCGTCGACGGCGAGACGCTCTCGGTCGCCGAGGCGGCACGCGGGACCGGTCTGATCGAGACGCGCGCCGCCAGCGTCACCTCGACCCATCTCGGCCCCGGCCGCAACAAGCTGTTCATCCGCGGCATCGCCGATTCCAGCTTCGTCGGACCGACCCAGGCGACGGTCGGTCAATATTGGGGCAACAGCCGCATCACCTACAGCGCTCCCGACCCGAGCCTGCGCTTGTACGATGTGCGCAGCGTGGAGGTGCTCGAAGGGCCGCAGGGCACGCTGTACGGTGCGGGATCGCTTGGCGGCGTGGTCCGTGTCGTTCCCAACGCGCCGGACCTCGGCAGCGCCGGCGGCAACATGTGGGGCGGGGTGCAGGCGATCCAGCATGGCGATCCGGGGGTGGACGGCGGCGCGATCCTCAACCTGCCGCTGGTCGAGGGGCGGCTTGGCCTGCGCGTGCTGGCGTTCGGCGGAATCGACGGCGGTTATATCGACGACCGCGAGCGCGGACTGAACGACGTCAACCGGGTCGCGACGATCGGGGGCCGGGCGGCGCTGCGCTATCGGCCGGATGACGACTGGACGATCGACGTGACCGGCCTCGGCCAGCGGATCGTCGGCGACGACAGCCAATATGCCGATCGCTTCGAGGACGGGCTGTCGCGTGCCAGCACCGTCGCGCAGCCCTATCGCAACGTCTACTGGCTGGGTGACGTCGTGGTCCGGAAAGCCTTGGGGCCCGTCGAGTGGACCTCGTCCATCGGCTATGCGAACCAGCACGTCTTCGAGCAGTTCGAGGGCCCGCGGCTCGCCGACGTCACGCGCCTTGACATGGTGCCGGACGCTCAGGCGCCTCCCACCGCCTTTACCCAGAACAACCGGATCGCCATGGTTACTGCCGAGACGCGGCTGGCGAGACGGGGACCGGACGGCACGGGCTGGGTGATCGGCGCGAGCGCGCTGCGCAACCGCGCTCGCGTCCATCGACGCATGGGCGAGGCGGCGACGCGCGAACTGCTGACCGGCGTCCGCAACGAGGTCGACGAGACGACTCTCTATGGCGAGTACGGGGTGGCGCCCCTGGCGGACACGACGCTGACGCTGGGGGGGCGGCTGACCCACTCGAAACTGGGGGGGCGATCGGAAGATACCCTTCGATCGATCGCGCTGCGCGTCGATCCCGAGGCGGCCGATACCCGTTCCGAAACGCGCCTGCTGCCGTCCGCGTCGCTGTCGTGGCGGCCGCAAGCGGGTACGATGGTCTTCGCCCGCTACCAGCAGGGGTTTCGCCCGGGGGGGATCGCGGTGCGGCGCGATTTCATCCAGCGGTTCAACGGTGATCGGGTAGAGACCCTGGAGGCGGGCGGCCGGGTCGAAGGGGATAGCGTCGAGGCTGGGATCACCGTGTCCCACACGCGCTGGCGCAACATCCAGGCCGACATCGTGGACGGCTTCGGCTTCCCGACCACTGCCAACATCGGTGACGGGCGGGTATGGTCGCTGGGCTGGTCTGGGCGCTGGCGCCCGGCGGCAGGACTGGAGGTCGACGCTGCACTGTACCTCAACGACAGCCGGATCACCGATCCTGCCCTTTCGATCCTGCCGCTGGAAACCGGTGCGATCGATCGCGAGCGGCTGCCCAACGTGGCGGATCGCAGCGGCCGGATCGGCGTCCGCTATTCCGGGCGGCTCGGCGCCGCGGCGGGCTTCGATCTCGCCGGCTATGCCCGCTACATCGGTCAGTCCACGCTCGGCATCGGGTCGATCCTTGGGCGGCTGCAGGGCGATTACCTCGACACCGGCCTCGAGTTGCGGATCGGCGACGACCGTCGGGGGCTGAGCCTGACCGCCACCAACCTGCTCGACGCGCGCGGCAACCGCTTCGCGCTCGGCTCGCCGTTCCTGATTCGGGACGAAGACCAGATCACGCCGCTCCAACCCCGCAGCATCCGCATCGGCTTCGACGCCGCCTTTTGAGGCAAGCGGCGACACTCCGTTGCCGCCACGCGAACACTCCCGATCCAGCCAAGGCGCGCATCGATTGATGGCGGCTTTGATTTGGACCCGCGTCGGCCGGCTACCTAGGTTGGCCTCGAACGCAAGGGTGCGGGAGGTGCCCTGCGGCGAGGAGATGTTTTCGTGACGACGACGAGCCCGGCCGACATGGCGCGCACCCTGGGCAAGGGCCTCTTGTCCTTTCCGGTGACGCACTTCGATGCAGACGGCGCATTCGACGAGGGTCCCTATCGCGAGCATTGCGCCTGGATGCTGTCGCACGAGCTGGCGGGGCTGTTCGCCGCCGGGGGCACCGGCGAGTTCTTTTCGCTTACCCCGCCAGAGGTGGCGGCGGTGGTCGCCGCCGCGGTCAAGGAGGCGAAGGGAGCGCTGCCGGTGATCGCCGGCTGCGGCTACGGCACCGCCATCGCCACCGGCATCGCGCGCGATGCCGAACGCGCCGGCGCCGACGGGCTGCTGCTGTTGCCGCCCTATCTGATGAAGCCCAGCCAGGAAGGGCTGGAGCGCCACATCGAGGCGGTGTGCCGTGCGACCGGGCTCGGCGTCATCGTCTACAATCGCGACAACGCGGTGGTCGACGACGAGACGCTGGCGCGGCTGTGCGAGCGCAACCCCAATCTGGTCGGCTTCAAGGACGGCGTCGGCGACATCGAGCTGATGACGCGGATCTTCGCGCGGATGGGCGATCGGCTGACCTATATCGGCGGGCTGCCGACCGCCGAGACGTTCGCCACCCCCTATCTGACGATGGGCGTCACCACCTATTCTTCGGCGATCTTCAACTTTCTGCCCGACTGGGCGCTCCGCTTCTACAAGGCGGTGCGCGCGCAGCAGCATGACGTCGTGCTCGCCGGGCTGCGCGAGTTCGTGCTGCCCTACATCGCGCTGCGCAACCGCGGCCGGGGCTATGCGGTGTCGATCGTCAAGGCGGGGTGCCGGATCGTCGGCCGCGACGCCGGGCCGGTGCGCCCGCCGCTCACCGACCTCACCGCGGCGGAGGAGGCCGAGTTGCGGGTGCTGATCGAGCGCGCCCAAAGCCTCGCCGCGGCGGATTGACGGCGCTAGGCTGAGACCATGTTCGAGCTCAGCCAGCTTCGCTGCTTCGTCGCCGCGGCCGAAGAACTCCACTTCGGCCGCGCGGCGCAGCGGCTCAACATGACCCAGTCGCCGCTCAGCCGGCAGATCCAGCTGCTCGAGCGGATCCTCGACGTGACGCTGCTCGAACGCACCAGCCGCAACGTCGCGCTGACTCCGGCGGGGCGGGTGTTCCTGATCGAGGCGCGGCGAATCCTCCGGCTCGCCGAAAGCGCGTCGCTGTCGGCACGGCGGGTGGCGAAGGGCGATGCCGGGCGCGTCGCGATCGGCTTCACCGCGGTGTCCGGTTACAGCCTGCTGCCGCAGATCGTCGCGCAGGCGCGCGCGGCGCTTCCGAACATCGAGCTCGAACTGCGCGAGATGGTCACCACCGACCAGGTCGAGGCGCTGCTCACCGGCCTGATCGACATCGGCTTCGTCCGGCCGCCGCTCACCCGCACCGAGTTCGAGACGGCGATGATGCTGCACGAGCCATTGGTGGTGGCGCTGCCGGCCGGCGATCCGCTGCAGGCGAAGCCGACGCTGGCGCTCACCGATTTTCACGAGCGGCCGCTGATCATGTACGCGCGCCAGGGGGCCGGATACTTCCACGACATGCTGACGCGGCAGTTCGACGAGGCCGGGGTCGCGCCCCACTACGTCCAGCACGTCACCCAGATCCACTCGATGCTGGGACTGGTGCGGGCGGGGCTGGCGGCGGCGATCGTGCCCAAGTCGGCGTCCGAGCTGCACCTGCTCGACGTCGAGTTCCGCCAGCTGGAGACACTGCCCGAGAACCCGGTCGAGCTCTACATGGCGTGGCGCAGCGACAACGCCAATCCCGCGCTGGTGGCGATGCGCGAGCTGTGCCTGCACATGGCCGAATGATCGACCGCCGCACCCTGATCGCCGGCCTTGCGGCGCTGCCGGCGGTGGCCGAGGCCACGGCGGGGGCGGGGGCGGGCGCGGGACGGGGCGACCCGGTCGCCACCACCCGCCACGGCCGGGTACGCGGGCTTCGGCAGGACGGCGTGCTGGCGTTCAAGGGGATGCGCTACGGTGCCGACACCGCACCGCGGCGCTTCCGCCGCGCGCTGCCGCCGCAACCCTGGTCGGGCATCGCCGACGCGACGCGCTACGGTGCCGCCGCGCCCCAGACGCGCGCGAGCGAGCCGACCAGCGAGGACTGCCTGTTCCTCAACCTGTGGACGCCGGGGCTCGACGCCGGGCGGCGGCCGGTGATGGTCTATTGCCACGGCGGCGCGCACGCCCATGGCTCGGGCGCCGACCCGCTGACCGACGGGGCAGCGCTGGCGCGGCGGGGCGACGTGGTGGTGATCACGCTCAACCATCGTCTTGCCGGGCTCGGCTACGCCTATCTCGCGCAGCTGGGCGGTCCGGCGGAATCCGGCAATGTCGGCAATCTGGACATCGTGCTGGCGCTGCAATGGGTGCGCGACAATGTCGCGGCGTTCGGCGGCGATCCCGGGCGGGTCATGCTGTTCGGACAGTCGGGTGGCGGCGCCAAGGTAGTCACGCTGATGGCGATGGCGGAGGCGCGGCCGCTGTTCCACACCGCCGCGACGATGAGCGGCCAGCACGTCACCGCCGCAGGTCCCAACCATGCGACGCAGCGCGCCCGTTTCTGGATGGAGCAGGCGGGCGCGCGGTCGGTGGCGGAACTCGCGACGCTGCCGGTCGAACGCCTGGTCGAGGCGATGGCGGCGACCGATCCGCTCGAGCGCAAGGGCGAGATCAGCTTCACCTCGACGCTCGACCATCAGCTGCTCACGCGGCACCCCTTCTTCCCCGACGCACCGCGCGAGGCGGCGGGCATCCCGCTGATCGTCGGCAACACCCACGACGAGACCGGCATCTGGCTGGAGGCGACGCTCAAGCGCGGCGACACGACGTGGGCCAACCTGCCCGAGCGGCTGATGCGCGAGATGGTCAAGGACGTCGGCGTCGATCACGTGATCGCCCGCTATCGTGCGCTCTATCCGAAGCGCACGCCGGGGCAGATCCTGCTGGCGGCGTCGACGGCGGGACGCTCGTGGCCGGGGCACCTGATCCAGGCCGAGGCGCGCGCGGCGCTCGGCGCGCCGACCTGGATGTACCAGCTCGACTTCCCGGCGCCGGAGGCGGGCGGGGTGATGGGCGCGTTCCATTCGCTCGACATCCCGCTCGTGTTCGACAACAGCCGCGTGCCCGAGGCGCGCACCGGCGACACGCCGGCGGCGCGGCGGCTGGCGGCGACGATGGCGGACACCTTCGTTCGCTTCGCCCGCACCGGCGATCCGAATGGCGGCGGCCTGCCGAAGTGGCCGCGCTTCACGCTGGATCAGCGCGCGACGATGATCTTCGACCGCGACGTGCGCGTGGAGGACGATCCGCGTCGCGAGGAGCGGCTGCTGTTCGCGGTCGCGCCTTATTTCAAGCCCGGCGGCTGAGCGCCGGCGCTAGGCCCAGGGGAAGGCGAGGCTCGGGCGGTTGGCGTAGCGCGTCATCGCCAGCGACAGCCGCGCGCCGCAGCCGGGCTCGATCCGCACGCGGAAATGGCGTCCGCCGATGGCGCGGGGGGTGCCGTCGACCGTCGCCGTGTCGATGCGATGCTCGCCGTAGCTGCCGCCCTGCACGATCACCGTGCGCGCGTGCCGGCCGAGGTTCACCAGCGTCACCTCGGTCGAACGGTCGCCCAGCCGGTGGACGAGCGCGGCGACGTCCTCGGGCACGCCGGCGCGGCGCCGGTCGGCGTCGAAGTAGCGCAGGCGGCAGTGGAGCGGCACGCCGCCCTGCGGCGGGCTCGTCTTGGACCAGGGCGGTCGGGCGATGTGCAGCCCGCCCGTCATCGTCTGGACCAGCGCGGCCGCGCTCGCGGGATTGATATCGATCGGCCAGTCGGCGAGCCGCGTCTCCGGCGTGGTCCGATCGCGCGCGCGCGCGGCGACGCGTTCCGCCACCCGATCGAGATCGGCCTGAAGCGCGCGTGCGGGATAGGCATCGTCGCGGCCGTGGAGGAAGTCGATCCACGGGTGTTCGCCGGCCGCCCGCAGGTCCCCGGCATCCTGGGTCGCATACCAGATCTCGAAGCCGTTGGTGCGATAGGCGCCGGGCTTCCAGCCGTACCAGCCGGCGGCACCGTACATCGTCGGCGTCTGCGCGACGCCGTCGATCGTCCGCGCCTCGGCGTTGATCCGCGCGTTCTGGCGACGCCAGAGTTTCAGAAACTCCATGTCTCCGCTCAGCAGCAGCGCGTTGAAGAAGGCGGTGATCGAACGCGGCACGCGGTTGCGGTCCTGGCGCACGCCGGTCTGCGGCACCGCCGGCGAAAAGCCCCAGCCGTAGACGCCGCGCCACCAGTCGCGTCCCACCGTACCGTCGAGCGCGACGTAGCTCGGCAACAGGTCGCCGTTAGCGCGCGCGCGCTCGGCCCAGGCGCCGAGATAGTCGAGCGCCCATTGCCGGAAGCGGTCGCCCGCGCCCAGCGCATAGGCGTTGAGCCCCAGCGTCGTCGCCTGAAGGTTGAGCGGATTGTCGCCGGCGACATGATCGTATTCGGCATAATGCTGCAGCGTCTCGGCGTAGCTGCCCTCGCCATGCTCCATGTGGAAGGGGGCCGGGTCGAACGGGTCGCCGGCCCAGTCGATCGGGTTCGCCTGGCGCAGCATTGGCCCGCGGCTGCCGTTGAACAGGCTGCGGATCACCCGCGCTTGCGGATCGTAGTTGGGCACGGCCGGATCGCGCCCGGTGTAGAAGTCCGCATAGCGCGCGGTGCGTTCGACCAGCTTGGGGTCGCCCGGTGCGCTCATGCCGAGGACGTTGAAGGTCGTCAGCCCCTCGGCATTGTGCTGCCAGTCCATCTGCACCGGGAACTCGCGGTGGTACATGCCCGCGCGCGCGATCGGCACCTGGGTGGTGCGCGCGGCGGTATATTGCCGCAGATGCCCTTCCCAGAAGCGGCGGGTGAGGTCGAGCAGCCGGTCGGGCGCTCCCAGCGCGTGCAGCGTCGCCCAGTCGTTGGTCGCCTCCGCCGCGTCATCCGGTCCGTCGTTGGCGCCCCAGCGTACGAACACCTTCAGCGCGTCGTCGGCGCCGACGTATTTGGTGTAGAAAGCTTCGCAGGCGGCGGCGTTGGCGGCGAGCAGCCGGCGCTGCAGCACCGCCCAGCGCGGCGGTGCCATCCGGCTGCGGACGACCAGCGGCGCGGGCGCGGCGCGTGCGGCGGCGGGGAGGGCGAGCAGCGCGGCGCTGCCGCCGAGCATCGTGCGGCGGGTGAGGCTCATGCCGGCAGCTCCAGCCGGCGGATCGGCCCGACGATCACCAGGAAGGCGAAGATCGTCAGCAGGCAGTGCGCGCCGACGAACACCAGCGCCCAGTCGAACGATCCGGTCGCGGCGACGATGAAGCCGACCACGATCGGCGTGACGATGCCGGCGATGTTGCCGAACATGTTGAACACGCCGCCCGACAGCCCGGCGAGCTGCTTGGGCGCCACGTCCGCCATCACCGCCCAGCCGAGCGACGCGATCCCCTTGCCGAAGAAGGCGACCGCCATCAGCACCACCACCAACGTCTCGCTGTCGGCCCAGACGCAGGCGATGATCAGCGTCGCCAGCAGCATGCCGATCACCAGCGGGATCTTGCGCGCACGATCGAGGCTGCCGGTGCGTTTGAGGATGCGATCCGACAGGAAGCCGCCGGCGAGGCCTCCGACGAAGCCGCACAGCGCCGGCGCCGCCGCGGCGAACCCGGCCTCCAGAATGTTCAGCCCGCGTTCCTTGACCAAATAGATCGGGAACCAGGTGACGAAGAAATAGGTCAGCACGTTGATGCAATATTGGCCGAGGTAGATGCCCAGCATCATCCGGCTGCCGAGCAGCCGGCCGAGGTTGTCCCAACTGAACGCGCGGGTGGTCTCGGCGCCGCGCTCCTCCATGTGCACCAGCCCGCCGCCCGCCGCGATATGCGCGAGTTCGGCGGCATTGATCGCGGGGTGGCGCACCGGGCTGTGGATGTAGCGCACGAACGTCGCTGCGCCGATCAGCCCCAGCGCGCCCATCACCCAGAACACCGACCGCCAGCCGTAGCTGTGGACGAGCCAGCCCATCAGCGGCGCGAAGGCGACCAGCGAGAAATATTGCGCGCTGTTGAAGATCGCCGAGGCGGTGCCGCGCTCGCTGCCGGGAAACCAGGCGGCGACCAGCCGCGCGTTGCCGGGGAACGACGGTGCCTCGGCCAGCCCGACGAGGAAGCGCAGCACGAACAGCGTCGCCACCGCCGACAGGCCCGGCACAAAGCCGACGAGCCCCTGTGCCGCGGTCAGCAGCGACCAGATCGCGATCGCGCCGGCATAGATGCGCTTGGTGCCGAACCGGTCGAGCAGCGCCCCCCCCGGGATCTGCGCGAGCGCATAGGCCCAGGCGAAGGCCGAGAGGATGAAGCCGGTCGCGACCGGATCGAGCCCGAGCTCAACCGAGGCGGCATTGCCCGCGATCGAGAAGGTCGCGCGATCGGCATAGTTGATCGACGTGATGAGGAAGATCAGCACGATGATCCGGAACCGGACGTGGCTCGGGCGGCTGGATGCGGGCATCGCGGTTCCTCTCCTGGCCGGCCGCACCCTTTTCGCAGGGGCTGGTCCGGGATCTCGTCGGCGTACGCTACCCGGCGGGGGGCAAGGGGTCCAAGTCGAAATCCGGCACGATCAAGTCATTCCCTGGCATGATCCGGGGATTTGATGGCGGATCGCCCCGGATCGGTGCGCCGCGCGCAATGATTCATGCCGCCTTGGGGTTGGCATTCGCCGGCGAGCCATCGCAACCTCCCCGATGAAGAAGCCGGTCCGTCAAGGAGATCGGCCACGCGCCGCCTTATGGGGAGGCGCGACCACAGGAGGGGGAGTTCCCATGCGACCGTCCCGTACGCACGCCGTCCGCATCATGCTCGTCGCGACCAGCGCGCTGCTCGCTCCGGCGCTTTGTCAGCCGGCCTGGGCGCAGCAGGTGCCGGAGACCAATGCCGAAAAGGGCGCGCGGGCGGCCGGCAACGTCGAGAGCACCGACGCGCCCCCGGCCTCTCCGGCGGTCGAGCAGGAACCGGCGCTCACCAACGCGCCGGCGACGGAAGGCGATATCGTCGTCACGGGTTTTCGCGAAAGCCTCAACAGCGCGCTGTCGATCAAGCGCAACGAGACCGCCTCGATCGACGCGATCAAGGCGGAGGACATCGCCGAGTTCCCTGACCTGAACCTGGCGGAATCGCTGCAGCGGATTCCCGGCGTCGCGATCAGCCGCGTCAACGGTGAAGGGCGCAACGTCTCGGTGCGCGGGCTCGGGCCGGAATACACCCGCGTGCGGATCAACGGCATGGAGGCGATCGGCACCACCGGCGGCACCGACAACTCGGGCGGCGTCAACCGCGGCCGCGGCTTCGACTTCAACATCTTCTCGTCGGACCTGTTCAACAGCCTGGCGGTCCGCAAGACGGCGACCGCCGACGTCGAGGAGGGGTCGCTGGGCGCCACCGTCGACCTGCAGACCGCGCGGCCGTTCGACTACAAGAAGTCGACCGCGGTGCTCTCCGCGCAGGCGAGCTACAATGACCTGCGCGAGAAGGTGACGCCGCGGCTGTCCGGACTGGTCTCGACGATCAGCCCCGACGGCCGGTTCGGCGTGCTGCTGTCGATCGCCTACGAAGAGCGTCGACTGAAGGAAGAAGGCGCCAACATCACCCGCTGGACCTATGGCGGCTTCAACGGCGGGTTCGCGCCGGGCTCGACGGTCGACGGCAAGACGATCGGCCAGATCAACGACACCAACCCGGAGACGGCGCTCTACCATCCGCGCATCCCCGGCCTCGTCAGCTACGACATCTCGCAGAAGCGGTTGGGTGCGGCGACCTCGATCCAGTGGCAGCCGACCGACGCCACGCTGCTGTCGATCGACGGCCTCTATTCGCGGCTCGACGGCACCCGGCAGGAGGCGCAGTTCCAGGCGATCAGCTTCAGCCGTTCGGGCGCGGGCAAGCCGCAGACGATCATCCGCTCGGGCACCGTCGACGAGAACAACAACCTCATCAGCGGCACGTTCGACAACGTCGATCTGCGCGTCCAGTCGCGCTACGACGCGCTCAAGACCGACTTCTACCAGCTGACCGGAACGCTCGACCAGAAGCTGGGCGAGCGGCTGAAGTTCGGCGCGGTCGTCGGCTATGCCAAGTCCGCCTTCCGTAATCCGATCCAGACGACCGTGACGCTCGACGCGGCGAACACGCAGGGCTTCTACTACGACTTCTCGACGCGGTTTCCGACGATCCGGCCGGGGGTCGACGTGACCGATCCGGGGACGTTCGCCTTCGCGAACGGCACGTCCGAAGTCCGCATCCGCCCGCAGACGGTCGACAACAGCTTCACCAATGCCAAGGGCTTCCTGGAGTGGGAGGCGACCTCCGCAATCAAGCTCAAGGGCGGGGTGGACTGGCGGCGCTTCTCCTACGACTCGACCGAGCGGCGCCGGCTATCGGGCGAGGCGGTGGTGCAGACGCTCACCCCGGCACAGATCGCCGCGGCGACGATGCAGTTCTCCGGCTTCGGCAAGGGGCTGAACGTGCCGGACGGTACTCTCACCGGCTTCGTCGTGCCCGATCTCGCCAAGTTCATCGATCTCTACGGCATCTACACCGATCCGCGCTACGCGACCGGCGGGATCGAGAACGCCAGCGCGCGGGGCGCCTTCATCACCGTCACCGAGGAGGACCTGGGCGGCTGGGGCATGGCCGAGTTCAACCTGGCCGACTCCGGCGTGCCGGTGCGCGGGGACGTCGGCGTGCGCTACACGCGGACCGACCAGCGTTCGACCGGCTACACAGGGCAGGGCAACTCGATCGAGCTGGTGACCGCCGAGCGCGACTATGGCCGCTGGCTTCCCTCCGCGAACGTGGTCGTGGATATCACCCCGACGCTGCTCGCGCGCTTCGCTGCGGCCAAGACGCTGGCGCGCGCCGGCATCGGATCGCTCACGCCCGGCGGCAACCTGGGCCTGGCCGGCAGCAATCGCACCTTCAGCACCGGCAACCCCAATCTGAAGCCCACCGAGTCCACCAACCTCGACCTGTCGCTCGAATGGTATCCGACCCGCGGCGCGATCTACGCGGTCGCCGCGTTCCAGAAGGACATCGGCACCTTCGTCCAGTCGCTCAGCACGCAGGTGCCGTTCACCGAGCTCGGGCTGCCGGCCTCGCTGCTCGAAGGATCGCTCGCGTCGCCGACCGACATCTTCATCGTCAGCCAGCCGGTGAATTCGAGCGGCGGCAAGCTGCGCGGGTTCGAGGTGAACGTGCAGCAGCCCTTCTCCTTCCTGCCGGGGGTGCTGGCGAACTTCGGCATCCTCGCCAACTACACCTATGTCGACTCGGACATCGACTATCTGACCGCCGCCGACGGCAGCAGCTCGGTGCGCGCGTCGCTGATCGGGCTGTCGAAGCACGCCGCCAACGGCACGCTCTACTATGAGGATCGCAAGTTCTCGGTCCGCGGCTCGGTGGCCTATCGCTCCAGCTATCTGACCGCGGTGCCGGGGACCGAGGGAAACAGCTACAACGGCACCAACCGCACCATCAACGTCGATGCGCAGATGTCCTACAGCCTCACCGACCGGCTCAAGCTCAGCCTGGAGGCGATCAACCTGACCGACGAGGAGAACGACCAGTTCGTCGACGAGACCAACCGGCTCAATGTGCTCACCCACAGCGGCCGGCAGTTCAATCTCGGCGCCCGCTTCGCCTTCTGATCTCCCCGGAAGGCGGATCCACCGGGCGCAGTCCGACGCGCCCGGTGGATCTTTTGCGCGTCGGGCTTTCGCGCGGCATGCTGTCCGGATGCGCGGCACTCTGCCGCGCGCGTTCCGTTTCGATCCAGGGGGTGCCCATGCCGACCGACCGCCGATCCCTGCTCGCCGCCGCCGGATTCGGCGCGATCGGAGCCGCCGCCCATGCCGCGACGGCGCGGCGGGGCAAGGGCGGGGCGGCGCCTGCGCTGCCGGTGCTTCCCCCGCCTCCCACGACTGGCTTGAGCCTCGACCCGCGCAGCTTCGGCGCGAAGGGCGACGGCGTGACGAAGGACACCGCCGCGGTCCAGCAGGCGCTCGACCGCTGCGCCGTGATGGGCGGGGGCGAGGTGGTGCTCGCCGGCGGCAGCTTCCTGGTCGGGGCGATCCGCGTCGGATCGAAGACGACCCTTCGCATCGATGCGGATGCGGCCCTGCACGGGTCTCCCGACCTCGCCGACTATCCGGTCACGCAGGTGCGCTGGGAAGGGCGCTGGATTCCCGGTTACGTCGGGCTCGTGTGGGCACAGGACGCGCGCAACGTGCGGCTGACCGGCAAGGGCAGGATCGTCGCGTCCGACGCCATCCCCGGCCGGGTGGCGCGATCGGGGCTGCGCCATCCCGCGCTGCTCGAATTCGTCGAGGTGCGGGGGCTCGCCGTCACCGACGTCGTCACCCAGCAGAACGACATGTGGTCGATCCACCCGACCTGCTGCGACGACGTGCTGTTCCGGAACCTGACGGTGCGGGGCAGGGCGGACGGGATCGACGTCGATTCCTGCCGGCGGGTCGCGATCGACCACTGCGACTTCGACACCGTCGACGACTGCATCTCGCTGAAGTCGGGGCGCGGTATGGAGGGGGCGACGCTCGCGCGTCCCACCGAGGACGTGACGATCACCGACTGCAGCTTCCGCGACCACCGCTGGGCGTGCATCGGCATCGGCAGCGAGACCAGCGGTGGAATCCGCCGCGTGCGCGTCGAGCGTTGCCGCTTCCTCAAGGCGCATACCTTCAGCATCTACCTCAAGAGCCGGCCCGGGCGCGGCGCGTTCCTGGAGGACATCGCGATGCGCGACCTCGACGTGGGTGGCGCAGGCGACGGCTTCCTGCGGCTCAACTTCCTCGACAGCGGCAAGCAGGATCCGTTCCCGGTACCGGGGCGGGAGGGCATTCCCCGCGTGCGCAACCTCGTGTTCGAACGGATCCGCGTCCGCGACGTGCCGAAGCTGATCGAGGCGGTGAACATCCATCCGGACCGGCCGGTGGAAGGCTTCGTCGTACGCGGGCTGAGCGGCAGCTGCGACCGCGGCATCACCCTGGCCAACATGCGCGACGTCGTACTCGGGGATATCCGCGTGCAGGTTCGCACCGGTCCGGAACTGGCGATCGCCGACGTCACCGGGCGCGGCCTGGAGACGGCGGCGCGCATCGCGCCGCCAGTGCGTCCGCCGGCGGTCGAGCCCTCCGCTACACCCTACCGGCTGGGGATGGGCTCCGGCCCACCGAATTGAGGAGCGTCGACCGGGGCCATTTCGTAAGAAGGCCCCGCTGACCGCTACCGATCGTGCAGCCCGGCAAGCGCGATCCCGGCCAGGTTCTGGCTCCGCTTCACGTAGCGGATGCGCAGCCGCCCGGAGGGGCGCGGCAGCGCCTGGAACACCGCAAGGTGGGGCAGGCACGACGCCGGACAGCGCACGCGTCCGCTCGCCTGCGCGATCACCGCGGCCGCATCGCCCAGCAGCACCGCATCGGCAAGCCCGAGCGCGTGTGCCCGCCGCATCGCCTCGATCAGCGCCAGCCATTCGGCGTCCATGCTGGTGCCGGGGCCCAACTCGCGCCGGACGAAGCTGCGACCGCCGGCGACGACCGCCAACTCCATGCCGCTGCCCGGGCGACAGCCGCCGTCGAAGAAGAGCTTCACGCCTGCCGCCACCTACCGGGCGCGAGCCCGGCAAGCGTCCACTCGCCGATGCTCCACCGCACCAGCCGCAGTGTGGGATGGCCGACCGCCGCCGTCATCCGCCGCACCTGACGATTGCGGCCCTCGCGGATCGTGAGCCGCAGCCAGCAGTCGGGGATGCTCGCGCGGAAGCGGATCGGCGGCGTGCGCGGCCACAGCTCGGGGTCGGCGATGCGCTCGACAGTGGCAGGCCGGGTCGGTCCGTCCTTCAGCTCGACGCCGGTCCGCAGCCGGTCTAGCGCCGCCGCGTCCGGCGCGCCCTCCACCTGCACCAGATAGATCTTGGGCAGCTTGAAGCGGGGATCGGCGATCCGCGCCTGCAGCCGCCCGTCGTCGGTGAGCAGCAGCAGCCCCTCGCTGTCGCGATCGAGCCGTCCGGCCGGGTAGACGCCGGGCACGTCGACGAAATCCGACAGCGTCGCGCGCGTCGTCGGCGACCCGCGATCGGTGAACTGGCTCAACACGTCGAATGGCTTGTTGAACAGGATTAACGTCATGGCGGGCACCTATGGCCCGATGACGGACGAGAAGGAATGTGGCTTCGATCGAAGAGGCGTCTTCCCAACGGATGCTCGACGGCCGCCCGATGAAAGGCGCGCGAACCATGACAGGCACGCACCTGCGTGTTCCGCGTTGACGGCAAACCACCGAAAACCTACGCATCCGCGCGGTTGCCCCGGTAGCTCAGCAGGACAGAGCAACGGTTTCCTAAACCGCAGGTCGGGAGTTCGAGTCTCTCCCGGGGCACCATTTTCCGGCCCACGCGTGGCCGCTGTTTCCTCCGGCATCGCCCGCGCGGGCATCTCCGCGGGTTTCGGGGCGCGGCAAGTGCCGCTATGCGGCGCGGATGGAACAACAAGCCCTGGTACTCGCGCTGATCGGCGTGCTCGGCATCGGCGCCCAGTGGGTCGCGTGGCGGACCGGCTGGCCGGCGATCGCGTTGATGCTGGTTGCCGGGGTGGTCGCCGGCCCCGTGACCGGGCTCATCGACCCGCACCACACCTTCGGCGATCTGCTCGAGCCGCTCGTCTCGCTGGCGGTGGCGCTGATCCTGTTCGAGGGCGGCCTCAGCCTCAACCTGCGCGAGCTGCGCCGCACCGATGGCGCGGTCGGGCGGCTGCTGGTGCTGGGCGTGCCGATCGGCTGGCTGCTCGGCTCGCTCGCCTGCTATTACGTCGGCGGGCTGGTGTGGCCGGTCGCCGTCCTGTTCGCAGGAATCCTGGTGGTGACGGGGCCGACCGTGGTCATGCCGCTGCTCCGCCAGAACAATATCGCCGCCCGTCCGCGCGCGATCCTGAAGTGGGAAGCGATCGTCAACGATCCGATCGGCGCGCTGTGCGGCGTCGTCACCTACGAATATCTGCGCCGCGCAAGCGAGGGTGTCACCATCCCGGGCCTGCTCACCTCGCTGCTGGCGGCGAGCGTGGTCGCGGGGCTGATCGGCTGGGGTGCCGCCAAGGCGATCGGCTGGTCGTTCCCGCGCGGCCATGTGCCGGAATATCTGAAGGCGCCGGTGCTGCTGGTCGCGGTGATCGGCGCCTTCGTGGTGTCCAACCTGATCCAGCAGGAGACCGGACTGCTGGCGGTGACGGTGATGGGGGTGGCGCTCGCGAACATGCGGCTCGATTCGCTGCGCGACATCCACCCGTTCAAGGAGAACGTCACCGTCCTGCTGATCTCGGGCGTGTTCGTGCTGCTGTCGGCCACGCTCAATCTGGAGGCGCTGGAGCGGTTCGAGTGGCGCTTCCTCGCGTTCCTGATCGTGCTCCTGTTCCTCGTCCGGCCGGCGACCGTGCTGCTCAGCCTCGCCTTCACCCGCGTGCCGTGGAACGAGCGGCTGCTGGTCGCGTGGATCGCGCCGCGCGGCATCGTCGCGGTCGCGATCTCGGGCCTGTTCGCGCTGCGGCTCGACCATCTCGGCTATGGCGACGGCTCGATCCTGGTCACCTTGTCGTTCGCGGTGGTGATCGCGACGATCCTCGCGCACGGCTTCTCGATCGGGCCGGTGGCGCGGCTGCTGAACGTCACCGGCGCGTCCGAGCGCGGGCTGCTCATCGTCGGCTGCACGCCGTGGAGCATGGAGCTCGCCGAACATCTCCGCCAGCTCGAGGTGCCCGTCACCATCTGCGACACAAGCTGGCAGCGGCTCGCGCCCGCACGGCACGCCGGCATCCCCACCTACCACGGCGAGATCCTGGCGGAGACGACCGAGGAACGACTCGACCTCTCACAGTTCGAGGTGCTCGCCGCGACCAGCGAGAACGAGGCGTACAACGCGCTGGTATGCAACGAATTCGCGCCGCTAATCGGCCGCGACAACGTCTATCAGCTGGGCAGCGGCGGCGAGGACGACGAGGACGCGCGCGCCCTGCCAGCGTCGCTGCGCGGCCGCGCGCTGTTCACCCGCGGCCACGGCGTCGAGGAGATCATCGAGCGCGTCCGCGAGGGCTGGAGCTTCCGAAAGACGCGGATCACCGAGAAGTTCGACTTCGAGACGGCGCGCGCCGATTTGGCGGAGGGCGCCGACATGCTGCTGCTGCTGCGTCCGGGCGCCCCGTTGCGCTTCTTCTCGCATGCGAGCAGGCCGGTGCCGCAGGCGGGCGACACGATCATATCCTATGGCCCGCCGGGCGCGACCGGTGCACGCCGCGGGCAGAAGGGAGAGGCATGATGAAGAGAATGATGGTCGCGGGGAGCGCGATCGCGCTCGGTCTGGCCGCATGTTCGCCGCCGGCGGAGGACGCCCCCCCCGAGAATGCGGCGGCACCTGTCGAAAGCGTCGACAACGAGGCGACGGCCGAAACCGAGGACGCCGCTAACAGCGCGGCGCACGCCAAGTCGATCCTGCGGCCGGAGATCGCCGAGCCGGAGCCGGAGCCGCCCGCGCTGGAGCCGATCGAGGCGGTCGTGGGCTTCGGGGAGTCGGGGCTTGCGCTGGACGATGCCGGACGCCAGGCGCTCGATGCGCTGGTCGCCGATCCCACGATGCAGGCCGGCGGCGCGATCACGCTGCGGGGCCACACCGACAGCCGCGGCAACGACCGCGCGAACCTAGTCGCGGCACGCAAGCGGGCGGAGGCGGTGCGCGACTATCTGGTCGAGAAGGGTGTTGCGGCCGAACGGATCACCGTCATCGCGATGGGCGAGACGAACCCGCTGGTTCCCAACGCCCGCCCCGACGGCTCGGACGATCCCGAGGCGCGTGCGAAGAACCGGCGTGTCGAACTGCAGGTGGCGCTGCCGCCGGCAGCCCCGGCGCAGGACGAGACCGTGGAGGGCAACACCGCGGCCCCGGCCAAGGCCGAGGCCGAGGAGGGCGGCAGCTGAAGCCCGAGCGCTACAGCTGCTAGCCGGCGAGCCAGTCGCGCGTGAGGTAGTCGGCGCCGGAGAGGGTGAGGAGCAGCAGCATCCACACGAAGCCGGCGAGCGCTGCCAGCCGCACCAGGCCCGCCTCGCGACGCATCTCCATGAAGAACCACAGGATCAGCGCGGCCTTGGCGGTGGCGATGGCGTAGCCGATGCCGGTCTTGGCCGGCCCCAGCGGCGCGAAGGCGGCGGCGACGGTGAGCGCCAGCAGGAGCAACAGCGCGAGCCAGCAGAGCAGCAGGCGCGATACCTCGCGGCTCATCGTGCGCCCGCCAGGTACAGGGTGGGGTAGAGAAACACCCACACCACGTCGACGAAGTGCCAGTAGAGCGCGACGTTGCCGAACAGCACCGCCTCGCGGTCCGCGCGTGCGGCGCGGCTCGCCGCGGCGACCGCCATCAGCGCGATGCCGATGGTGACGTGCAGCGCGTGCAGCCCCGTGCCGACGAAATAGAGGTTCATGAATAGCTGCTGGAAATGGCCGTCGAACGCGGCGTCGGCGGTGCCGGGCATCAGCCCCTCGCGATACTCGCCGGCATATTCCGCGCCCTTGATGCCGAGGAAGGCGAGACCGAGCAGCACGGCGACCACCAGCACCCGCCCGGCCTGCTTCGGCCGGCCCGCGCGCGCCGCGGCGACGGCGAGCGCCGCGAACAGGCTGGAGGTGAGCAGCACGGCGGTGTTGGCGGTGCCGAGCCACAGCTTGAGGTGGTGCGCCGCCTGCCGGTAGTCGTCAGGGTGGCGGAGCCGCAGCGCCAGCGCCGCGGCGAACACGCCGCCGAACAGCATCAGCTCGCTGCCGAGAAAGATCACCATTCCCAACCGGTCGGCGCCGCGCTGGCGCTCGATCCGCGGAAACGGCTCGTGCAGCTCAGTCATCGTCGCGGCTCACGGGATGCTCGAGCGGATAGTGATACGGGCCGTGCTCGACGGTCGGCGTCTCGACGAAATTGTGCGTCGGCGGCGGCGAGGAGGTCGACCATTCGAGGCCGGTCGCGCCCCACGGATTGGCCGGCGCGCGCCGCCCGCCCGGCAGCAGCGACCAGAGCAGGTAGACGATCGGCATGGCGTAGCCGAGCGCCAGCAGCGAGGCGCCGCCCGACGACAGCACCTGCAGCACCTGAAACTCGGGCGGATAGACGTGATAGCGCCGCGGCATGCCTTCGTAGCCGAGCATGAACTGGGGGAAGAAGGTCAGGTTGAAGCCCACGAGGATCACGAGCGCGGCGATCCGCGCCAGCGTCTCGTTGTAGAGCCGCCCGGTCATCTTGGGCCACCAGAAGTGCAGCGCGCCGAAGAAGGCGGTCACCGTGCCGCCGACCATGATGTAGTGGAAGTGTGCGACCACGAAATAGGTGTCGTGGACGTGCACGTCGATCGCCAGCATCGCGAGCATCAGCCCGGTGAGCCCGCCGGCGACGAACAGGCCGATGAAGCCGAGCGCGAAGAGCAGCGGCGCGTCGAGCGCGATGTCGCCTTTGTAGAGCGTCGCGGTCCAGTTGTAGATCTTGATCGCGCTGGGCACCGCGACCGCGATCGACAGAAACGAGAAGACCGTGCTCGCATAGACCGACTGGCCGGACACGAACATGTGGTGGCCCCACACCATGAAGCCGATCACGGCGATCGCGATCGAGGCATAGGCGACGAACCAGTAGCCGAAGATGCGCTTGTGCGCGGCGGCGGTGATCAGTTCGCTCACGACACCGAGCGCCGGCAGCACCATGATGTAGACCGCGGGGTGGCTGTAGAACCAGAACAGGTGCTGGAACAGCAGCGGATCGCCGCCCAGCCGCGGGTCGAACACACCGAGACCGAGCACCCGTTCGGCCGCGACCAGCAGCAGCGTGATCGCCAGCACCGGCGTCGCCAGCACGAAGATGATCGACACCGCATAGTGCGACCAGACGAACAGCGGCAGCCGTCCCCAGGTCATGCCCGGCGCGCGCAGCTTGTGGATGGTGACGAGGAAGTTGAGCCCGGTGAGGATCGTCGAGAAGCCGCTGATGAACACCGCCACGATCGCCGCCACCACCGCGCCATTGGCATAGACCGACGACAGCGGCGTGTAGAAGGTCCAGCCGGTATCCACGCCGCCGCCGAACAGCACGAAGAGCAGCAGGATGCCGGCGGCGACGTAGATGTACCAGCTGAGCAGGTTCAGCCGCGGAAAGGCGAGGTCGCGCGCGCCGATCATCAGCGGGATCAGGAAATTGCCGATGGTGTTGGGGATCGACGGTATCAGGAAGAACCACACCATGACGATGCCGTGGATCGAGAAGGCGCGATTGTAGCCTTCGTTGGTCAGCAGGTCGCCCGCAGGCGTGAGCAGTTCCAGCCGGATCATCGCCGCCGCGCTCGCGCCGATCAGGAAGAACAGCGTCACCGTCACCAGGTAAAGGATCGCGATCCGCTTGTGATCGGTGGTGAAGAACCAGGAGGCGAGGCTGTGGCCGTCCTGGAGATAGTCGATCTCCTGCTTCTCGGCCGCGCCGTGCCGCTCATCGCCCATCGCGCACCCCCTTCAGATATTCGACCAAGGCGTTGACCTGCTCCTCCGACAGGGTGTTGGCATAGGTCGGCATGATCGGCCGATAGCCGGCAACGACCTGTCGGTTGGGCAGCAGGATCGCATCGCGCAGATACTGCTCGTCGGCGGTCACGCTGCCGCCGTCCGCCAGCGCGACCGGCCGGCCGAAGACGCCGCCGAGCGGCGGGGCGCGGACGGAGGCGCCGGCACCGTGGCAGCCGCCGCAGCCGAGCCGGCGATACAGCGCGCCACCCTGCGCTGCCAGCGTCCCGTCGGCGCCGCCATCGCGGTTGCGCGCCAGCCAGGCGGCATAAGCGTCGGCGCGCATCACGATCAGCCGGCCGGTCATCGCGCTGTGGTCGGTGCCGCAGAACTCCGCGCAGCGCAGCGGATAGACGCCCTCCTGCTCGGCATCGAACCACAGCGACGTGTAGCGGCCGGGCAGCACGTCCTGCTTGATGCGCAGCGCGGGCACGTAGAGGCTGTGGATCGCGTCCTCCGACGTCATCACCAGCTTGACCGGCGTGCCGACGGGGACGTGCAGGTCGTTGATCTCGCGCGCGCCTTCGGGATGCTGGAACTTCCACATCCATTGCTTGGCGACGACGTGGATCGGCATCGCCTCGGCCGGCGGACGGTAGAGGTCGAGGAACAGCGCGGTCGACCAGACGAAGAAGACCAGGATCATCAGGAACGGGATCGCCGACCAGGACAGCTCCAGCCACGGGTTGCCGGGCGGCGCGTGCTCGCGGTTGACCTCGTGCGAGCGGCGGTAGCGGATCGCGAAGACGGTGATCAGCACGAAGACCGGCAGCGTGAACAGCCACACCATCGCGCCGAAGCTGCCGATCAGCAGGTCGATGTCCTTGGCGTGCTGCGACGCCTGGGGCGGCCAGAGTTCGATGGCCGCGCTCATGCGCGCTTCCTTCGCATGCGCAGGAGCAGCAGCGCCAGCGCCGCCACCGTGGCGAACGCGGCGATGCGCAGGATCTTCTCGATCGCCGGCGTGTAGCGCCCGCTGACCGGATCATAGTGGAAGCAGAGCAGCGCGAGCTGCTCGCCCCAGCTGCCGCTCCGTTCCGCCCGCGCGGCGAGCAGCGCCTGATGCAGATCGGCAGCGCTGGGGGTCAGGCCGTAGAGCCAGCCCGACAGCCGCCCCTCCGGCGTGATCACCGCCACCGCGGCGACATGGGCATATTGGCGGATGCGCGCGTCCCAGGCGTAGCGATAGCCGATCGCGTCGGTGACGGCGTGGACCGGCTTCGCGTCGCCGACGAGCGACCAGGCGTCGATCGGCGTGCGCTCGCGGAGGCGGGCGAGGTCGGCGGCGGCGTCGGCAGCGCCTTCCTTGGGGTCGATGCCGAAGGCGACCAGGGAGAAGTCGCGGCCGGGGCGCAACGATTGCGCGGCGACCGCGTCGGCGACGCCGGCCAGCGTCACGCCGCAGAGATTGGGGCATTCGTGCAGCACGGGGGCGAGCAGGATCGGCTTGCCGCCGGCGATCGCGCGCAGCGTCGTCCGCCGTCCGTCGGCCGCGGTGAACGGCGCATCCATCGGCACCCGCGCGCCCGGTCGCGCGTCGACGCCAGCCTCTCCGAACGGATCGAAGGTCTGCGCCGCGGCGGGGGCGGCGGCGAGGAGCAGCAGGGGGAGCGCACGCAGGATCATCGGCGCGGCTCCGCGGGTGCATCGTCCCAGCCGCGTGCCACCACCTCGCGCATCGCGCGGTCGATGGGCATCGGCCCTTGCGCCAGCCGGGCGCGCGCCGCCGCTTCGAGCCGGATCCGCTCGTCGGCAGGATGGGCGAGCAGGTGCGGCGGCGGCGGCTCGACCGGCGCGCGCGCCTGCGCCTCGGCGCTCGGCGCATGGTCGCGGTTGAGCTGCCACAGCAACACCGCCGACAGGGCGAGCCCGATCAGCATCAGCGACAGGAACAGCCCGACGCCGATCGCCACGCGTCCCGGCGGCGCGTCGCGGGTCTCGACTTCGCGCGGCGGCGCTCCCTCGCCGCGCTGGACGTCGGTGTCGGAGTGGAGCCCGCGGGTCATGCCGCGGCCTTTGGCGCGCGGGCGGCGATGCGGCGGCGTAACGCGGCCGGCAGCAGCGCCGCGGTCAGCAGGGCGACGCCGAGCAGCGCCAGCGCGTAGGCGCCGAGGCCGAGCAGCCCCGTGCCGGGCAGCGCGAACCAGGCGAACTCGATCAGCTTTCCCGCGGCCACGGCGGTCGCCAGGCGCGCCAGCCACGCGGGGCTGTGGCGGATCGCGGGGAACAGCAGCATCAGCAGCGGCACGCCGCCGAGCATGCCGAACGCGACCTCCGCCACGTCCCAGCCGCCGCTGCGCTCGCCATACCAGGCCGCCCCCTCGGGAAGACCCGGCGACCAGAGGATGAAGAAGGGCAGGAACTGGATGTAGGCCCAGAGCAGCAGCAGCGTCAGCAGCAGCGCGCCGAGCACGCCGGGGCGAACCGGGGTGCGACCGGCGCGGAGACGCAGCCGGAGCAGCACCGCATAGGCGAGCGTCACCGAAAGGATCAGGATCTGGAGCCCGAAGCCGGAGGAGGCGAAGTGCGGCCGCAGCGACATCAGCCAGTCCGTGGCGACCGCGCTGCCCAGCACCGGCCACAGCAGCAGCGTGACCGCGGCGACGGCGGCGGTGCTGGTCCGCGCGCGCAGCAGCCGGGCGCTGCCGACCAGCACGCCGAACCACAGCAGCGTGCGCAGCGCGAACGGGAGCGGCGCGAGCCACGCCGCCTGAAAGCCGTTGTGCGGCGGCTCGATCATCCAGGGGTAGATCGCGGTCATCCCGAGCAGCACCGGCACGAAGGAGACGGCGGCGGGGACCGCCAGCATCGCGCCGCCCTCGCACGTCAGGCGCAGCGCCTCTCCCCAGGCGCCGCGGACCAGTCGCATCATCGCCTGGAGGCACAGGGCCCCGGCGGGGATCGCCGCGAAGCCTACGACGGCAGCGAGCCAGCCGGTGAGCGCCGCGCGCGGATCGACCAGCGCCAGCCCCAGCGCGCCCGCACAGCACAGCGCCCCCAGCACGAGCAACCCGCGGTCAGCGCGCACGCGCACCTCCGCTCATCTGCAACGCCTGGACATAGGCGGCGATCGCCCAGCGGTCGTGCGGGCTCACCCGGTCCGAATAGGCGTACATCGTCCCGTAGCCGTGGGTGACGACGTCGTAGACATGCTGCGACGGCGCGGCGACGAGCCGCGGCTCGAGCAGGCTCGGCGGCTTGGGGAAGCCGCGCGCGGGGAGGACCGCCTCGCCGCGGCCGTCGAGCCCGTGGCACATCGCGCAGTAGATGCCGTAGCGCTCGCGCCCGCGCGCCATCAGCGCCGCGTCGAGCGGCGGGCGCATCGTCTCGGCGGCGTGCAGCGGCGCCTGCCGGTCGACGGTACCCTCGGGCGCGGCCTGGGGCGCCTTGCCGTCGGCGAACAGCGGCGACCGCTCATAGTCGTCGTAGCGCGGCTGCTGCACCATGTTGCCGTCGCAGCCGGCCAGCAGCAGCGCGATCGCCGCAACCCGCTTCACGACACCGTCTCCGGCACGTCGACGATCGCGCGCGGCTTGAGCGCCGCCAGCGCCTTCCCCGCCGCATCGCGGTCGAACCGCGGACCGGCGAAGATCGCGAGATAGAAGCGGTCGTCGCCACCCAGATCGAAGCCGTCGGCGCCGAACACCGGGTGGTGGAGCTTCGGCAGCCGGTTGGCGAGGAACAGCGTGGCGATGCCGGCGAGCACGGCGCCCAGCACCATCGTCTCGAACGTGATCAGCAGGAACGAAGGCACCGCGATCAGCGGCCGACCGCCGATCCGCAGCGGATAGTCGAGATTGGTGGCGACCTGCATCAGGAAACCGGCCGCCGCGCCCGCCATTCCCCCTGCCAGCATCGCGACCGGCACCTTGCGGTCGCCGAGCCCGAGCGCTTCCGCCAGCCCTTCTACCGGAAAGGGGGTGAAGGCGTCGAGCGGGCCGAAGCCCTGCGCGCGCACGGCACGCGCCGCCGCCACCAGCGCCTCGCCGTCGCGGAACTCGGCCAGCACGGCGTGGAGGTGCTGCTCAGCCATGCGCGCCCTCGGCAAGCTGCTCCTCCACCTCGAAGGCGGAGATCACCGGCAGGAAGCGCACGAACAGCAGGAAGCAGGTGAGGAACAGCCCGATCGTGCCCGCGAACAGGCTCCAGTCCCAAAAAGTGGGCGCGTAGAGCTGCACCGAACTTTCCAGCCAGTCGCGGTAGAGAGAGCTCACCAGGAGCATATAGCGCTCCATCCACATGCCGATCGTCGCCGACAGGCCGACGAGGAACAGCGCCGCGGGGGCGGTGCGGATGCGCCTCCACCACAGCAGTTGCAGCGGCACGAAGTTGAAGAGCAGCGCCCCCCAATAGCTCCACGCATACGGACCGACGAAGCGGTCGACCAGCGTCTCGACCTCCTTGCCGCCCGCCCAGGCGGCGTCGAACGCTTCGGCGACATAGCCGTAGCCGGTCATCAACCCGGTCACGAGCAGCAGCACGCCGAGCATGTCGAGGTGCCGCGGCGTGACGAGCGCGTGCAGACCCAGCATCCAGCGCAGCCAGACGGTGAGCATCGACACCACCGCGAAACCCGAAAAAGCCGCGCCGAGCACGAAATAGGGCGGGAACACCGTCGAGTTCCAGCCCGGCACCGGCCCGGCGGCGAGCAGCAGCGAAATCTCCGAATGGACCGAGACGACGAGCGGAACGGCGATGGCGGCGGTGAGGCGGTAGGCCTGGTTCCAGCGCGCCCAGTGCGACGCCTGCCCGCGCCAGCCGAGCGCCGCGAGACCGAAGAAGACCTGCCACCGCCGCCGCGTCGCCCGGTCGCGCGCCGCCGCCAGATCGGGCAGGATGCCGATGTACCAGAACAAAGTCGAGACAATCAGATAGGTGAGGACCGCGAAGAAGTCCCAGGTGAGCGGGCTCTTGAACTGCGGCCACACGTTCATCGTGTTGATGTACGGCGCCATCCAGTAGAAGCGCCACGGCCGCCCCAGGTGCAGGATCGGGTAGAGCCCGGCGCACATCACCGCGAACAGCGTCATCGCCTCGGCGAAGCGGTTCAGGGAATTGCGCCACGTCTGGCCGAGCAGCAGCAGCATCGCCGAGATCAGCGTGCCCGCATGGCCGATGCCGAGCCACCAGATATAGTTGATGATCGGAAAGCCCCAGCCGACCGGGACGTTATTACCCCATACGCCGGGGCCGCGCGCGAACAGCACCGCCACGGAGACGAGGAACAGCAGCAGCAGCGACAGGGCGAGGCCGAACAGCAGCCACCAGCTGCGCCGCGCCGGGAAGTGCGGCGGGATGGCGACGATGCGCTCGGCGGCGGCCTGCCTGGTCGAGGCGGCGGTCATGCCTCGCCCCCGCCGCGGATCCGCGCCTGATAGGTGGTGCGCGGGCGCGTATTGGCGTCCGGAAGCAGATCGTAGTCGCGGCCGTTCGCCTTGCGCGCCGAGACCTTCGTGCCGCCGTCGGAGACGTCGCCGAACACGATCGCCTGGGTCGGGCAGGCGGCCTGGCAGGCGGTGACCACCTCGCCATCGGCGATGCCGCGGTCCGCCTTCTTCGCCTCGATCCGGGCGGCGCTGATCCGCTGGATGCAGTAGGTGCACTTCTCCATGACGCCGCGGCCGCGCACCGTCACTTCGGGGTTGCGCTGCGCGCGCAGCTCGGGCGGGTCGCCCGCAGTCAGGTCGAACCAGTTGAAGCGGCGGACCTTGTAGGGGCAATAGGCCGAGCAGGTGCGCGTGCCGATGCAGCGGTTGTAGACCTGCAGGTTGAGCCCGTCGGGGCTGTGGACCGCGGCGTTGACCGGGCAGCCCATCTCGCACGGCGCATCCTCGCAATGCATGCACGGCACCGGCTGGAAGGCATGTCGGGGCTCGTCGGGCGAGCCCTCGTAATAGCGGTCGACGCGCAGCCAGTGCATCTCGCGGCCCATCGCGACCTGTTCCCTGCCGACCATCGGGATGTTGTTCTCGGCCACGCAGGCGACGACGCAGGCGTTGCAGCCGATGCACAGATCGAGGTCGATCGCCATGCCCCAGGCGGGTTTCGACTTCTGCGGCGGGAAGAAGTTGGGCTGCGGCGGCGGCTTGGGCAGCGTGTCGGCGGCGGTGGCGACGAAGCGGACGAACTCGTCGCCCTGCATCGCGAAATGCTGCTGGGTGGTGGCGATCGGCTCGCTCCTGCCGAGCTTTTCGAGACGCACCGCGCCGGTGGCGCCGAGCAGCGGATAGGCGTCGAAGCCGACACCTCGCGCGACGCGGCCGCCACGCCGCCGGCCGTGGCCGAGATGGACGAGCACCGTGTCGCGCTCCTGCCCGGGCAGGATCCACACCGGGCCGTCGACGCTGCGGTCGCCGACGCGGAGCCGGACCAGGTCGCCGTTGGCGAGATCGTGCGCGCGGGCGAGCGCCGGGCTGACCTGCACGGCGTTGCCCCAGGTGATCTTGGTGAGCGGCTTGGGCAGCTCCTGCAGCCAGGGGTTCGACGCCAGGCTGCCGTCCCAGACGCAGGGGTCGGGGCGCACCAGTACCGAGAGCCCAGCGGCTCTTTCGCGCAATTCCAGGGGGGCGAAGCCGGGCGCGGGGTCGGATGCTGCCGCAGGCGCCGCATCGATGCGGCCGCTCAGCAGGGCGCGCTGCCAGCCGGCATCGTCGAGCGTGTCCGCCCAGGTCGCCCGGACGATCCCGCGCCCGTCGGCATCCTCGCCCGTCAGCCCGGCGAGCAGCGCGTGGCGCGAGCGCACGTCGAGCCACGGGCGGACCAGCGGCTGGATCGCGACCGGAGAGCCGTCGGCGGCGCGGCCGTCGCTCCACATCTCCAGCGCATGGGTGGTCGGCACATGCCACCGGCAGCGCTCCGCCGTCTCGTCGCGGTGGAGCCCGGCGTGGATGGCGAGCGGCACGCGCCCGATCAGCGCCGCCCAGTCGAGCCCGTTGGGCGCGGCATAGACCGGGTTCGCGTCGAGGATCAGCAGCGTCTCGACACCGCCGCCGCGGATCGCCTCGGCAAGCGCGGGGAGGCTCTCCGGCGCGGCAGTCGCCGCGATGTCCGCGCTCGTGACGTCGGCGTTGCCGAGCGCGGCGTCGATCGCCTCGGCGATGCGGTGCAGTTCGGGAGGCTGCTGCGCGCCCACCGTCACCAGCCCGCGCCCGCGGTTCGCGGCCAGCGCGCGGTGCGCGCGCGCCACCCAGGCCGCTTCCGGCGAGGTCAGCGCCGGTGCGGCGCCGCCCAGCCCGAGCTGCGCCGCCAGCGCCGCCAGCAGCGCCGGCATCCGATCGGCGCGCGCGACCAGCCGTTCGGTCGCCGTGACCCCGGTCAGCGTCGGGCTGGGTTCGGCGACCAGCAGCTCGGCGGCGCCGTCGCCTGCCTGATAGCCGCGCCGCCGCGTGCTCCAGCCGCGTGCGTGAAAGGTCTGGAGCGGCCCCGGCCCGAGCGGATCGTCGTCGAACGCGACGACGACATGGGCGCGATCGAGCAGCAGCCGCCGCGTCGGCTGGGGGAGCAGCGATCCGCCATGCCAGTGCGCCTGCGGCCAGCGGCGGAGCAGCGCGGCGATCTGACGCAGCAGCGTCGGCGATCCGGCCGGCCCCGTGAGCAGGCGGAAGCCCGCGCCGCCGCTCGCATCGAGCTTCGCGCGCAGCTGGGTCATGGCGGTGTCGACCCGTGCCCAGGTCGTGACGACGCCCAGCTGGTGCGGTGCGGCGGAGCGCTCGGGATCGTAGAGGCCGAGCAGCGCCGCTTGGGTGAAGGCGTCGGTGGCGCCGGCACAGGCGGGATGGTCGGGATTGCCTTCCAGCTTGATCGGCCGGGCCATTCGCGTCGTGCCGATCACCGGCTGGGCGATGCCGTCGTGCTCGACCGCGGTTGCGTAGAAGCGCGCGATCCCCGGAACCTCGCCCTCCGGCTGCTCCACGAAGGGCAGCGCGTCCTCGTCGGGCACGCGCTCGCAGCCATCGAGCCCGGCGAGCGCCAGCGCCCCACCCAGACATTTCAGGATGTCGCGCCGCCGCCAGTCGCTCGCGCTGCCCGCCAGCGCCGGGAACGTCTCGCCCAGCCGCGCGCGGAAGTCGGCGCGCTCGACCAGCTCGTCGAGTCCGCGCCAGAAGCGCTTGCCGCTCGCCGAGCGCAGCGTTGCGATCGCCTGGTCGAGAGCGGGGGCGGGCGCGTCGCTCATCGGTGGCAGATCCCGCAATTGTCGAGTTGCTTGGGGTCGATGCGGTGCGCCTTCATCACCCGCTCGCCATAGGCGCGCTTCTGCGCCTCCGACCAGCCGAGCGGCTGCATCCGCGTGACCTGGTCGGGCGGGCCGAGGCGGGGGGCGGGGTCGCGATGGCAATCGAGGCAGAAGCGCATCTGGAACGGTTCGGCACGTCGCATCAGCGGCATGGTGTCGACGCGGCCGTGGCATTCGATGCACGCGACGCCGCGATCGACGTGGATCGAGTGGTTGAAATAGACATAGTCGGGCAGCTGGGCGACGCGGTGCCAGACCAGCGGCTTGCCGCTCGCCAGGCTCTGGCGCACGGGCGCCAGCACCTCGGCCCCGGTCCACAGCTGCGAATGACACGACATGCAGGTGTGCGTCGGCGGCAGCCCGGCATGGGCGCTCGTCTCGACGCTCGTGTGGCAATAGCGGCAGTCGATGCCGTCGTCGCCGACGTGATGCTTGTGGCTGAACGGCACGGGCTGGTCCTGCACCCAGCCGACCTGGCTCTGATAGCTGGAATCGACGAACGCCCAGCCGCCGAACGCGACCGTGCAGAAGACCACCACGGTCGCCACGAAGACGAGCCGCATCCAGGTATCTGCCGAAGGTCGGAAGATCTGGGCCAGCGTGCGCTTTCCTCTGCTCTCGTCCGGCAAGCGCCCGGATGTCGGATCGATCGATCACCGCCAATGGCGAACGGAAGTGCCCTCTGATTTCCGGTATCTGCACGATCTTCAAGCAGAAAACGCGCGCGCACGCTAACTTGAGTGATTGGAGGATGCTGGCCTTGCTCTAGGAGCAACATGGGGCATTTCCGGCGTCGCATGCCGGCAGCGGGGCGGGTGGATGCACGACGGCGACTTTCCCTCCTGGCTGCACCTGCTGGCGACGGGATCGTTGCTGATCGCCGGATGTTGCGCGGTGGCGATCGCGATCGACCAGCGCCGGCACCCTCCCAAGATGACGATCATGGCACTCGTCTGGCCGCTCACGGCGTTGTTCGGCAGCCTCCTCTGGCTTGCCGCCTATCGCCGCTGGGGGCGGGGCGGGGGCGAGAAGCAGGGCGATCCGCCGTTTGCCGCGATGGTGCTGAAGGGCGCCAGCCATTGCGGCGCGGGCTGCACGCTGGGCGACATCGTCGTCGAATGGGCGACCTTCGCCATGCCCGCCATCGCGGTGTGGTTCGGCTGGGGAAGCCTGTTCGCGGAAAAGACCTTTGCGGTGTGGATCCCCGACTTCCTCGTCGCCTTCCTGTTCGGCATCGTCTTTCAGTATTTCACGATCCGGCCGATGCGCGACCTGTCGGTCGGGCAGGGGATCGTCGCCGCCGTGAAGGCCGACATCGCCTCGATCGCCGCGTGGCAGATCGGCATGTACGGGGGGATGGCGCTGATCCAGTTCGTCTGGTTTCGCGCCGCCTATGGCGGCATCGCGCCGGTGGCGAGCCCCGAGTTCTGGTTCGCGATGCAGATCGCGATGCTCGGCGGCTTCGCGACCAGCTACCCGGTGAACTGGTGGCTGATCCGTGCGGGGCTGAAGGAACGGATGTAGCGCCGGAGCGTGGCCGCCTGCTTCAGGGCGCGGGTCGCTGTTCTGCTTCCGGAGCGCGCGCGGGAGCGTCGAAGCCGCGCGACAGCCCGTGGTAGAGCCGCTCGCGGCAGACGAGCGCGCTCACCGCGTCCGCGATCAGCGCGGTGGCGAACAGCGGCAGGATCAGCCCGCGGCTGGCGGTCGTCTCGGTGATGATGATGACGGCGGTGAGCGGCGCGCGCACGACGCCGACGAAATAGGCCGCCATGCCGAGCACCACGATCGCGCCCGCCGGCGCGTCGAACAGCGGCGTCAGCAGGTTGCCGATGCCGGCGCCGACCGCCAGCGACGGCGCGAAGATGCCGCCGGGGGTGCCGCTGAGCGTGGTCGCGAGCGTCGCGGCGAGCTTCGTCGCGCCGAACCACAGCGATCCGCCTCCGCCCTCGACCATCTGGCGCGTCGTCTCGTAACCGGTGCCCCAGGTGTTGCCCGTGGCGATGCCGATCGCCGCGACCGCGAGGCCGCAACCGAAGGCGAGCCGCACCGGCCGCGCGCGCATCGCCGCCAGTGCGGGATGCCGCGACCGGCCGAAGCCGAGCACCCAGCGCGAGAACAGCCCCCCGGCCAGGCCGCCGCAGATCGCGACGACCGGCACCACCGCGAGAGTCGCGCCGAACGCGAGCGTCTGCCGCATCGCGCCGAAATAGACATAGTCGCCCGCGATCCCCAGGCTGACGAAGCCGGCGATCATCACCGCCGCCATGACGAGAAGGGCGACGCGCTGCTCATAGGCGGCGGCGAGCTCCTCGATTGCGAAGGCGACCCCCGCGAGCGGCGTGTTGAACGCCGCCGACACGCCGGCGGCACCCCCGGCGATGTAGACGCCGGCCGTGATCGGCACCCGGAACAGCCGGTGTACCGCGATCATGATCGCGGCGCTGATCTGCACCGTCGGCCCCTCGCGCCCGACCGAGCCGCCGGCGAAGAGCAGCGCCAGCGTCAGCGCGAACTTCGCCGCGGCGGTGCGCAGCGCGACGAGCGGCCCCCTGCTCGCCGCCTCCGGCTGCGCGGCGGCGGCGATGACCTGTGGGATGCCCGATCCTCTTGCGGCCGAGAACCACCGGCGCGTCACCCAGGCCGTTCCCGCGAAGACGAGCGGGGTGAGCAGCAGCGGCGCGAGCGGCCAGCGCTGCACGATCCCAAGGAACACCGCCTGGAGCCGGTCGCCCAGCGCCGCGAAGACGAGCGCGACCAGCCCGAGCAGCACCGCGCCGACGCCGGTGGCGATCCGGCGCTGCGCGACCGGCAGCACTTCGGTCGCCTGCGGCAGCGAGTCGGCGATCGCGGGACGGGCGCGCCGGAACTTCACGGGTGCGGGAGTCGCATTGCGGGCATCGCGCGTCCTTGGACCATCCCGGCCGGCGCCACCACCCCCGCGCAAGAGATTGGAACGGCACGCTGGATGCGCGCGCACTCGCGCGGTATCCGGGGGGCGACCGTCCTTTCCTGCCGAAGATTGCTCATGGATTCCATCGCCGACGATCCTGCCCACGTTCGCTACGGACAGCAGAACCCGCTGTACCGCTGGTGGCGCGAGACGTTCGTCGACAGCGTCGATCATGGCGAGGTGATGGAGCGGATCTGCGACGACAGCGGCTGGTCGCCGCGCTACGCGTTCATGACGATGATGTCAGCGGGCATCGCGGTGCTCGGCCTGTTGCTGTCCTCGCCGGCGGTGGTGATCGGCGCGATGCTGATCTCGCCGCTGATGGGGCCGATCCTCGGGCTCGGCTTCAGCCTCGCGCTGTTCGACTTCAAGGAGATGCGGCGCTCGCTGTCGGCGCTGGGGGTGGGATCGGGGCTGGCGATCGGCTTCACCGCGCTGATCGTGCTCGTCTCGCCGCTGCAGGCCGCGACCGAGGAGATCATCGCCCGCACCCGGCCCAATCTGTTCGACCTGGGCGTGGCGCTGTTCGCGGCGCTGGCCGGCACCTTCGCGATCATCCGCGGGCGCGGCGAGACCATCGTCGGCGTGGCCATCGCCACCGCGCTGATGCCACCCCTCGCGGTAGTCGGCTACGGGCTGGCCACCTGGAACCTCGCAGTGCTGGGCGGATCGCTGGCGCTGTACGCGACCAACTTCGTCACGATCGGGCTGGCGGCGATGCTGATGGCGCGGCTCTACGGCTTCGGCCATGCGCTCTCGAGCCAGCAGAGCTGGGCCCAGACGGCCGTGCTGATCCTGGTGTTCGTGGCGATGGCGATCCCGCTCGGCCTGTCGCTGCGCCAGATCGCGGGGGAGGCGCTGGCGACCACTCAAGTCCGCTCGACGCTGTCGGAACGGTTCGGCGTCGACGCGCGCGTCACCCAGCTGAGCATCGACTTCGACGCCAGGCCGATCGCCGTCCGCGCAGTCGTCATCACGCCACGCGCGCGCATGCAGCAGACCAAACCGGTCGCCGCCCAGCTGCGCCAGGACCTCGGCCAGCCGGTGACGCTGCGGCTCGACCAGGTGCTGCTCGAACCCGGCGCGGGTGCGCTCGCCGCGCAGCGGGCCGAGATGCGGCACGTGAGCGAGGCGCTCGCGGTGGAGAACGAGCAGGCGGTGGACGCCTCCCGGCTGGTCGCCCTCGCCGCCGGGATCGCGGTCGACGGGGTGACGATCGACCGGAACCATCACCGCGCCACGGCCGCTGCCGCGCCGCTGCCCGGCGCGACGCTTGCCACCTATCGCTCGCTGGAGACGCGGTTGAGCGCGCAGATCAAAGGGTGGCAGATCGCGCTCGTACCGCCGCGCGTGGCGTTCCCTCAGATCGCGTTCGCCAACGGCGTCGACGTCCTGTCGCAGGAGGCGCAGGAGGCGGTGGTGACGAGCGCCTGGGCGGCGCTGCGCTGGAACTCGCCCCGCCTCGGCGTCCCGGGGCTCCCCGAAACCGTGCCGGAGCGCCCGGTGCTGGCGGTGCGGCGCGCCCTGGCGATCGCTGCGATCCTGCGCGATGCGGGGATCGCTCCCATTCCGGCGCCGGCGGCGGGCGCTACCTTTACCCTGTTGGAGCCGCTGCAATGATCGGAAGCTTCGTCCTCACGCCGTTCGACGGCGCCGCGGTCCTGATCGTGCTGGCGGCGGTGCTCGGCTACATCAACCACCGCTTCCTCAAGCTGCCCTCGTCGGTCGGGCTGACGATGATGGGGGCGCTCGCGTCGCTGGCGGTGGTCGGCCTCGACCGCGTGTTGCCCGGCAGCACGGTGGCAAGCGACGTCGTCGGCTTCATCGCGGGGATCGATTTTCACGCCACGCTGATGGAGGGGATGCTCTCGTTCCTGCTGTTCGCGGGCGCGCTGCACGTCGACTGGACGGAGATGCGGCGCGGACGCTGGCCGATCCTGGTGCTCAGCACGATCGGCGTGCTGCTGTCGACCGCGCTGGTCGGCACCGGCTTCTACGCGCTGGCGCGGCTGATCGGCTTCGAGCTGCCGCTGATCTGGTGCCTCGTGTTCGGCGCGCTGATCAGCCCGACCGATCCGGTGTCGGTGATGGGCGTGCTCAAGCGCGCCAACGTCACGCCCACCTTGGAGGCGACGGTTGCCGGCGAAAGCCTGTTCAACGACGGCGTCGGTGTCGTCGTCTTCGTGATCCTGCTGTCTTCGGCGTTGTCCGGCGAGAGCTTCTCGCTGCCGCATGCCGCGCATCTGTTCGCGGTCGAGGCGGGCGGCGGGGTGCTGCTGGGGCTCGGGATCGGCTGGATCGGCTTTCGTGCGATGCGCTCGATCGACGACTACAAGACCGAGGTGCTCATCAGCCTGGCGGTGGTGATGGGCGGCTATGCGGCGGCGCACTGGATGCACGTCAGCGGGCCGGTGGCGATGGCGGTCGCCGGGCTGGTGATCGGCAACGCCGGCGTCGCCTATGCGATGAGCGACGTGACGCGCGACTATGTGCTGAAATTCTGGGCGCTGATCGACGAGATCCTCAACGCCGTGCTGTTCCTGCTGATCGGGCTGGAGGTCGTGACCATCCAGTCCGATCCCCGGCTGCTGCTGGTGGGGGTGCTCGCCATTCCGCTCGCGATCGGGGCGCGTGCGGTCGCGGTGCTGCTGCCGCTCACGCTGCTGCGGCCCTTGCTCCACCTCGGGCATCTCGCGCCGGTGACGCTGATCTGGGGCGGGCTGCGCGGCGGCATCTCGGTCGCGCTCGCGCTCGGCCTGCCCGACGGCGCGGCGCGGTCGGTCGTGCTCGCCGCGACCTATGTCGTGGTGCTGTTCTCGGTACTGGTGCAGGGCGGAACGATCGAGCGCGTGCTGGGACGGGTGAAACGTCGGGCGGAGGCTGCGGCCTGACCGCCTCGCGTCCAGTCCGCGGTTGCATCGGCCGCGCAGCGCCCTCGGCTAAGACGCCTTGGGTGGTGCGCGCATCATGTCCTCGAGCCGGAGCCGCTCGTGGGCGAGGGCGCCCTGTGCGGTGATCGAGGAGAGCAGCACCCGCTGGTCGGGACGCACCGGATCGCGTCCGTCTTCCCGCGCGATCCCGAGCACCGCGAGCGTTCCGAGCGAGGTTTGGAGCGGCTGGAACTGCCAGTCCGCCGCCGGCACCGCCTCCGTCCCCGCGCCGGCAGGCTCGCCATGCGCCCAGCTCCAGTCGAGCGCGGCGCGATCGACCGGGCTCAGGCGGGGCTCCGCCGGCATGCCTGCCGCCGTCACCAGCGCGCCGTCCCGCTCGCGGAACACTACCGTGTGGAGCCCGAACAGCGCGTGGACGTGCTCGCACAGGGTCAGCGCGGTCGTTTCCCAATCGGCGTCGCGCGTCAGCCGCTGGGCGAGCGCCGCCAAACTCGCGCTTTCCCGCGCGCTGCGATCGCTCAGCCGCAAACGCCCGCGCATCCGCCCGGTCACCGAACTGGTATAACCCGCGACCGCCAGGAACACGGCCGCCATCACCCAGTTCTGCGGCGCGCGCACATCGAAGCGGAAGCTCGGCGCGAGCAGGAAGTAGTTGTAGCAGAACACCGACAGCAGCGCCGCCAGCAGGGCGGGGCGGAACCCCAGCCGCGCGGCCACCGCGATCACCGGAAACAGGAACAGCAGGTCGAGCGACCGCGTGCCGGTGAGCAGCTGCAGCAGTTCGGCGAGCAGCAGCGTCGCCACGACGGGAAGCGCGGCGAGCGCATAGTGCCGGAGCGGCGTGCCCGAAGCGACGCGCGGCGACGAAGCGTCGTCCGCCTCATCGGCCGCGTCGGTCGGCACGACATGCAGGGTCACGCCCTCCGTCTGGGCCGCGATCTGATCGACGAGCGATCGGCGCCAGGAAGACCCGCGGCCGGCCGGACGCTCGCGTTGCAGCACCAGGTGCGTCGCGGGCGAAGTCTTGAGATGTTCGAGGATGCCGTCGGCGATCGTCGCCGCGGCGATTGTCGCCACCCGGCCGCCCCGCTGCGCCGCGACCCCCAGCGCCTCCGCCGCCCGCGCACCCGCCGATCCGGTGCGGTCGCGCTCCGGCGTTTCGACGTAGACCGCCTCCCACGGCACCCCCAGCGACTGCGCTAGGCGCTCCGCGGCAGCGACCAGCGCCTCGGACCCCGGACTGCCGCTCACCAGCACGGCGAGGCTGTCGGAGTGCGTCGCCGCGGCCGGCACGCTTGAAGGATGCGCAACCATCGCGCGAACCTATCCCAAAGCGGAGCGGGGTGAAAGGCAGGTGGCTCTCGCGCGGGAGCCAAGCACCAGAACCGACAGCGGAAATCCGGCAGCGGTGGCGCGTTGATCGGGGATGCGAGACGAGGAACAGCAGCGCCACCGCATGGTCGAGGTGCAGATCGCACGCCGGGGCGTCCGCGACCCGGTCGTCCTGGCGGCGATGCGTACGGTGCCGCGCGAACGCTTCGTGGGTGCCGGCATGGAGGAGTTCGCCTATGCGGACTCGGCGCTGCCGATCGAGGCGGACCAGACGATCTCGCAACCCTATATCGTCGCCGCAATGATCGAGGCGGCGGAGATCGGCCCCGACGACTGCGTGCTCGAGGTCGGCGCCGGCTCGGGCTACGCCGCGGCGGTGCTCGGCCGGATCGCCGGCACGGTGTTCGCGATCGAGCGGCACGAAACGCTGGCGCGGCTTGCCCGGGAACGCCTCGCGGCGCTCGGCTACAGCAACGTCGAGGTCCGGATCGGCGACGGCACCGTCGGTCTTCCCGAAGAGGCGCCGTTCGACGCCATTCTGGTGTCGGCGGGCGGCCCGGACGTCCCACGCGCGCTGAAGGAGCAACTCGCGATCGGCGGGCGACTGGTCGTGCCCGTGGGCGAGCCCGGCAGCCAGACGCTCTGCAAGGTGACGCGGCGGAGCGCCGGCCGTTACGAGGAGGAGGATCTGGGGGCGGTCGCGTTCGTCCCCCTGATCGGCGCGCAGGGCTGGGCCGAGGACGGAAGCCGCGCCGCGAGCAACCACCTCGCCGGCGCGTCGCGAAAGCGGAGCCTGCCCGAGATGATCGCCGAGGCCGCGGAGCCGCTGCCGGCGTTCGATGATCCCGCGTTCGGGCGGCTGTTCGACCGCTTCGCCGACCGTCGGGTCGTGCTGCTGGGCGAGGCGAGCCACGGGACGGCGGAATTCTATCGCGCGCGTGCCGCGATCACGCGCCACCTGGTCGAGCATCACGGCTTCACCATCGTCGCGGTGGAGGCCGACTGGCCCGATGCCGCGGCGATCGACCGCTACGTGCGGCACCGCCCGGGCCGTGAGGCCGCCGAGCCGCCCTTCCAGCGCTTTCCCGAATGGATGTGGCGCAACACGGAGGTCGCCGCACTCGTTGCGTGGATGCGCGGCCACAACGACGGCATCGCCGATCCGGATCGCCGCGCCGGCTTCTACGGCCTCGACATCTACAACATGCGCGGATCGATCGCGGCGGTGCTCGACTATCTCGATCGGGTCGATCCGGAGGCGGCGCAGGTGGCCCGCGAGCGCTACGGCTGCCTGACGCCGTGGCAGCGCGACCCCGCGACCTATGGCCGCTCAGCGCTGCGGCGCGGCTATGCCGAGTGCGAGGAAGCGGTGATCGCGCAATGCCGGGCGCTGCTCGCGCGCAAGCTCGACTATGCCCGCGAGGATGGCGACAGCTTCCTCGACGCGGCGCAGAACGCGCGGCTGGTCGCCTCGGCGGAACGCTACTACCGGATCATGTACTACGGCGGCGCGGAGAGCTGGAATCTGCGCGACCGCCACATGTTCGAGACGCTCCAGAACCTGCTCGACGCAAAGGGGCCGGACGCCAAGGCGATCGTCTGGGCGCATAACAGCCATATCGGCGATGCGCGCCACACCGACATGGGCGCCGTGCGCGACGAGCTCAACATCGGCCAGCTGTGTCGCGAGAGGTTCGGACGCGAGGCGGCACTGATCGGCTTCGGCACGCACACCGGCACCGTCGCCGCGGCGACCGATTGGGACGGCGCGATGGAGGTGAAGCGGGTGCTGCCGTCACGGCGCGACAGCTACGAGCGGCTGTGCCACGACGCGGGCACGCCGCGCTTCCTGCTCGACCTGTCGCCGGGCCGGCACGAGGCGCTGCGCCGCCGTCTCGCCGAACCGCGGCTCGAACGCTTCATCGGCGTGATCTACCGGCCCGAAACCGAGCTGTGGAGCCATTACTCGCAGGCGGTGCTGCCCGAGCAGTTCGACGCCTATGTCTGGTTCGACGAGGCGCAAGCCGTGACGCCGCTCGGGCCCGAGCACCGCGCGCGCGGCACGGTGCCGGATACCTATCCGTTCGAGGAATGAGCCGAGCTCTGGAGTGATGCGGCGCGGAGCCGGCTTGCGCGCACCGCCGCGGGGGCGGTGCGCGCGTGGGGGTCAGAAGGCGACGTGGCCGCCGAGCGAGAAGACGAGCGCGTGAGCCTCCTCCAGCCGGCCGTTGGTGACGATCGGCGTCTGCGCGGCTTCGCCCACATAGGCGGCGGTGATGCGGTCGATCGTCTCGTCCTTGAACGCGACATAGTTCGCCGCCGCGTCGATCGTGAAGCGCGGCGTCAGGCGATAGGAGCCGCCGGCGCCGAAGTTCCAGCGGTTGGAATCGGGCACGCGCGCGTCGCGGTTGCCGTCCTGCGTCGGGGTCAGCGTACGCTGGACGCCGGCGCGCAGCGTCAGGTCTGGCGTCGCCGCATAATCCAACCCGGCCGCCAGGCTCCAGGTGTTGCGATAGTTCTCCGGGATGGCGGTATCGAGCGGCGCGCCGAGGTCGATCGTGTCGAAATCGGTCCAGGTATAGCGGATGCCCTGCATGTTGACCGTCAGCGCGTCGGTCGCGCGGAATCGGCCGCCGACGATGATCTGCGCAGGGGTCTTGAACCGCGCCTTGATGCCGTCGATCGTCGCGTTCCCGCCGGCGAGCGGCCCGACGAGGCCGCTGATCTCGACGCTGCCCTTCAGCGTGTGCTCGATCGCCGACTTGTAGCTGATGCCGACGGTCGCCCAGTCGTTGTGCATCTGCACGCCCGCGGTCCAGCCCACATCCCAGCCGTCGCCCTTCAGCACCTGCTGCCCATCGGGAAGCGCGGCGGTGAGGTTGGGCAGCTTGTTGCCGAGCTCGGCGTCGGTGTACTCGACGTTCACCGCAGCGCCGACGCGCAGCCAGTCGAACACCGACACGCCGACCGAGGGCTGGATGTCGATGGTGCGCAACCGGGTCTTGTCGGCGCTGTAGCGCGCCCAGCTGTCGGCGTCGTAGTTGGTGGTGAAGCTGTAGGGCGAAGTGACCGCCAGGCCAATCGCGACGCGCTCGCCCAGCGGCATGGCGACCGCGCCCGACGGCAGGACGCCGTTGTTGATCGGGTTCTTCGACACCGGGTTTCCGCCGATCGCGGCCGGCGCTTGGCGGGGACGGACGATCACCGTGCCATCGTCGATCACCTTGCCGCGCGGCAGGATGGCGGAGGCGGCGATCGCCGCTTCGGTGGTCTCGATGTCGGCGATCGCCGCCGGGTTCCACCACAGCGACTGCGGGCCGGTGTCGGCAGCCTCGCCCGAGAAGGCGCGGCCGGCGCCGCGGGCGGACTGTTCCTGGAGATAAAAGGCCTGGGCGTGGGCGATGCCGGTCGAGGCGACCAGCCAGAGCGGGGCGGAGGCGAGCAGCGAAAGCTTGATGCGAGTGGTCATGGGCGGATCCCTGAACGGTTGAGACGAAGCGGTTAGCGGACGCGAGTCCAGGTCTGGGTCTTGCACAGCGGCACGAACACGCAGCCGCGCACCTTGAGCTGGTCGGCACCGACCGGCGTCACCTTGGCGCTATAGGTCTTGCCGTCGTCGGCGTTGTAGATCGATCCGTCGACCCATTCCTTGCCGTTCGACGTGAACCCGCTGAGGATCTGAAGCCCCTTGAGCGGGCGATTGCGCAGCGACGCGTTGCTGTTCTTCGCGTCCTTGAGCTGCGGGTTGGTGCGCAGATGGTCCGAGCTCACCAGGCGGCCGCAGATCGACGGTCCGCAACGGCTGATCTCGACGATCCCGTTCTTGGTCTCGGTCTTCCAGCGGCCGATCGCCGCGTCCTGGGGCTGGGGTGCGGCAGCCACGGCGGCTGCGAGCAACATCGTCAGCATCACTTCCTCTCCTCTTCGCCCGCCTGTGTCGGCAGGTCGTCGTCCCGCGCTGTCGTCGGTCCGGACGATTGGTGCCGGTGCCTGACGCATGCGGAAGTTGCTTGCACGCTAGGGCGCGGGCGGCGGCTGTCAAGCCTCGTGCGAGCGTTCCCGGCTTGCCGCCTCCTCGTCCGTGCAGGAAAGCCACAGCTGTGCCGTCACGCGCAGGGTTTAGACCCGGAAAGTTAGGCGAAGGTTAGGCCAACGACGTCGCTGCTGCGAGCCGCGGTTCGGGCCGGAGCAGGGCGAGCGTCATGGTGCGACCCAAGCAGCTTTTCGGCGTGTAGGACAGGCTTGGTGTCCGCCGCCGATCGCGCGCTCAGCCGGCGAGCTTCATCAGCGCCAAACCGCCGACGATCAGCAGCGCGGCGGCCAGGCGCATCGGGGTGGCGGCTTCGCCGAAAACCAGCACGCCGATCGCAAAGGCGCCGATCGCGCCGATCCCGGTCCACACGGTGTAGGCGGTGCCGAGCGGCAGCGATCGCATCGACCAGGAGAGCAGCCCGAAGCTCACCAGCATGCCGGCGATGGTGACGGCGCTCGGCCCCAGGCGGGTGAAGCCGTGGGACTGCTTCATCGCCGTCGCCCAGACGACTTCGAACAGACCCGCGATGATGAGAACGATCCAAGCCAAGGCAGCCTCCGTTGCGTGAGCTGCCGGGCCGTCCCGGTCTTGATGCTCCGTGCGGAGGCGGGAACGTGGTCGCCGCAGCCGCCAGATAGCGGGGCAGGGGGTGGGGTTCAATGGTGGGGGGCGGTCGATAGGTGCGGAACGTCGTCCATTCCGCCGCTCCCACCCGCGTCATGCCAGCGCAGGCTGGCATCTTGCGGTTGGGGTCGAGGCGGGAGCCGCGGGAGACCCCAGCCTTCGCTGGGGTGACGGATCGGGGTTTGGGTGATGCGGGGTTTGGGGGCGCGGGGCGGGTCAAGGGGGGGGGCGCGTGCGGAACGTCGTCCATTCCGGCGCTCCCACCTGCGTCATGCCAGCGCAGGCTGGCATCTCCTGGTCGCGGTCGGGGCAAGAGCCGCGGGAGACCCCAGCGTTCGCTGGGGTGACGGTGTGGGGCTAGGTGTTTGATCCCACGGTTTGATGGTGCGATCCTTTCGTTGGAATGGAAGGAAGCCGTATGGGACAGCTACGTCACGGGAGCGCCACGACCACGCACGCC
>NZ_JBIUCZ010000018.1:0-71238 GCF_047975845.1 Sphingomonas mangrovi
CAGCTTGCCGCTGCATTACAGGCCGGACAGATGGCAGCATCCGACTACGTGTCAGAACTTCCAGATACCGCTTGCAACCGAAGGGGCGTCCACAGATGATTCAGATCTGCTCTACAGCCGGGCGAGCGTGGCTCGGGCGCCCTCCGCCTCCAGGCGGTGGAGCCAGGCGGCGAGCGTCTGCCGCACCTCCGCGGTTCCGGCGAGCGCCGGCGGGAAGATCGCATCGATCGCCAGCAACGCGGCGACCCGCGCATCGGCATTTTCCGCGCCCTCCAGCGCGGCACGGGTGCGCGCGGCGAGCGGGTCGTCGACCGTGAAGTCCTGCTCGGCATCGTCGACCCCGCCCTGCCAGCGCATCCACGCCGCCACCGCCAGCGCGAGCGCGGGATAGGGCGCGCCGGCCGCCTGCCGCGCGGCGATGGTCGCGAGCAGCCGCTGCGGCAGCTTCTGCGATCCGTCCATCGCGATCTGGCGGGTGCGGTGCTGGAGCGCGGGATTGGCGAAGCGCGCCATCAGCTCGCCACGATAGGCGGCGACGTCGAGGGCCGCGGGCGGCGACAGCGTCGACGCCGCCTCGTCCCACAGCCGCTCGACGAAGCGGCGGCCTTCGGGCAGTGCCACCACCTCGTGGACGAAGTCGATCCCGGCGAGCCCGCCGAGATAGGCGATGCCGGAGTGCGCGCCGTTGAGCAGGCGAAGCTTGGCCTCCTCCCAAGGCGCCACCGCGTCGGTGAGCTGGACGCCGAGGCGTGCGAAGTCGGGGCGCGGGCCGGCGAAGCGGTCCTCGATCACCCATTGGGTGAACGGCTCGGTCTTCACCATCGCGCGATCCTCGACGCCGAGTGTGTCGGCGAGGTCGGCGACATCGGCATCGGTGGTGGCGGGCACGATGCGGTCGATCATCGTCTGCGGGAAGGCGCCCTCCGCCTCGATCCAGGCGGCGAGGTCGGCATCGTGCGCGGCGGCCATGCGCAGCACGGCCTGCTGCAACCGTGCGCCGTTGTGCGGCAGGTTGTCGCAGCTGATCGCGGTGAACGGCGCCAGCCCCGCCGCACGCCGCCGGGCGAGCGCGGCGACGAGGAAGCCGGGCGCGGTGCGCGGCGCGTCGAGGCTGGCGAGATCGGCGGCGACGTCCGCATCCTCCTCGATCAGCGCGCCCGTTGCGGGGTCGAGCTTATAGCCTTTTTCGGTGACGGTCAGCGTGACGAGGTGGGTGTCGGCGCTGGCGAGCGCGGCGACCACCGCCTCCGGATCCTCGGGCGCGACCAGCACCGTCTGCACCGCGCCGATCACCTGTAGCCGGCGGCGATCGCCGTCGCGCTCGACCAGCGTGTAGAGCCCGTCCTGCGGCACCAGCTGGTCGCGCACGCCCGCCGATCGCAGCGATACGCCGAGGATGCCCCAGCGCAGGTCGCCCGCGGCAAGCGCCGCGTCGAACACCGCCGCCTGGTGGGCGCGGTGGAAGGCGCCGATGCCGAGGTGGACTACGCCGGGCGTCACCGAAGCGCGATCGTACGCCGGACGGGTCACCTCCGGCGGGAGCGTGGCGAGGGTAGCGTCGGAAAGCCGCTCGCTCACAGCTTGTACGCCTGCTTGACCAGATCGTAGGTCAGCGCCTGCGCGACCTCGTGCGCCTCCTCCTCGGGCAGCCGGTGCTCGGCGACGAGGCGGGCGAGGAAGCCGCAGTCCATCCGCCGCGCGACGTCGTGGCGGGCGGGGATCGACAGGAAGGCGCGGGTGTCGTCGTTGAAGCCGACGGTGTTGTAGAAGCCGGCGGTCTCGGTCACCCGCTCGCGGAAGCGACGCATCCCTTCCGGGCTGTCGTGGAACCACCAGGGCGGGCCGAGCCGCAACGCCGGATAATGGCCCGCGAGCGGCGCCAGCTCGCGCGCATAGCTGTCCTCGTCGAGGGTGAAGAGGATCACGGTCAGCCGCGGATCGGAGCCGTAGCGGCTGAGCAGCGGATGGAGCGCGCCGACGAAGTCGGTCGCCAGCGGGATGTCGGCGCCCTTGTCGCGGCCGAACTGGCGCATCACCGTCGCGTTGTGGTTGCGGTGGACGCCGGGGTGGATCTGCAGCGTCATGCCGTCGTCGATGCTCATCCGCGCCATCTCGGTGAGCATCTGCGCGCGGAACAGCTCGGCCTCCGCCGCGGTGCAGTCGCCCGAGCGGACGCGGGCATAGAGGCGTTCGGCGTCGGCCGTGGAGAGGTCGGCGGTGGCGGCGCTGGGATGGCCGTGATCGGTCGCGGTGGCACCGCCGACCTCGCGGAAATAGGCGCGGCGATTCTCGTGCGCGCGCAGATAGCCCCGCCAGCTCGACACGTCTTCGCGCGCGAGTTCGCCGAGCCGCTCGACGTTGGCCTGGAACCCCTCGAACTCGGGGTCGAGGGCGGGGTCTGGGCGATAGGTGGTGATCACCCGCCCCTGCCAGCCGCTTGCGCGGATCGCGCGGTGGTGGTCGAGCGGGTCGAGCGGCCCCTCGGTGGTGGCGATCGTCTCGATCCCGAAGCGTTCGAACAGCGCACGCGGGCGGAACGCGTCCTGCTTCAGCGCGGCATTGATGGTGTCGTAGTAGGCGTCGGCATTGGCGGCCGACAGCACCTCGTCCATCCCGAAGATCTCGGCGAACACCCAGTCGAGCCACATGCGCGACGGCGTGCCGCGGAACAGGTGGTAGTGGCCGGCGAAGCGCTGCCAGATCGCGCGCGGATCGGCCTCGGTCGCGCCGCCGTCGGCGCGAGGCACGCCCAGCTGCTCCAGTGGCACGCCCTGGCTGTAGAGCATGCGGAAGACGTAATGGTCGGGCACGATCAGCAGCCGCGCCGGGTCCTCGAACGGCTGGTTGCGGTCGAACCAGGCGGGATCGGTGTGGCCGTGCGGGGAGACGATCGGCAGGTCGGCGATGCGCTCGTACAGCCGGCGCGCGATGGCGCGGGTGGTCGGCTCGGCGGGGAACAGCCGGTCGGGATGCAGCGCAAGCTTGGTCATCGAAACCCTCGGACAGGAGCGCGCACGTCCGACAAGCGGCCGCGCAAGGTCCGGGGCAGGATGGCGTATCCCGACGCGGCCTGTCCACCCAATTTATCAGATAGATTTCAGCCCGGCGGCGCGGCGACCGAGGCGCGGCGGATCAGCGTCGACAGGAACAGGGCATGCTCTTCCCCGTCGTCGGCGGCGACGTCGCCGGTCAGCTTGAGCGCGGCGGCGCGCGCCATCGTCTCGATCGGCCAGCGCACGGTGGTGAGCGGCGGCCACAGGTGCGAGGCGATGGTGGTGTCGTCGAAGCCGATCACCGAAAAATCGGCAGGCACGTCGAGCCCGCGCTGGCGCGCGACATGGATCGCGCCCGCCGCCATCTCGTCGTTGCACGAGAAGATCGCGGTCGGCCGCGGCGACAGGTCGAGCAGCCGCTCGGTCGCGCGCATTCCCGATTCGAAGGTATAGTCGCCCGGCGCGATCCAGGTGCGGTCGAACGGCAGCCCGGCGGCGGCCATCGCCTCCTCATAGCCCGACTGGCGCTCGTGCGCCGAGCGGAAGCCGCGCGGGCCGGCGATGACGCAGATGTGGCGGTGCCCGGCCTCGATCAGGTGGCGGATGGCGTGGCCCACCGTCTCGCGATCGTTGGAGGCGACCATGTGCGCCGGCGCATCGAACGGCGCCGACCCCATCCGCACATAGCGGCAGCCGATCTCGGCGCAGAGCTTCGCGAGCTGGTCGTTCTCCGAGATCGGCGGGAGCAGCATCACCCCGAACGGCCGCTGGCGTTCGAGGAAGCGCCGCACCTCGCCCAGCATCTCCGGATCGCCGCGGTCGACCGGATGGACCAGCAGCTCGAACTCGGTCTCGCGCAGCACCTCGAGCAGGCCGTGCTGGACGCCCAGCACCATCTGCGCATTGGGATTGTCGTGGATCAGGCCGATGACGAAGTTGCGCCGCAGCGCCAGCGCCCGCGCCTGCGGATTGGGCGTGTAGCCCAGCTCGGCGATCACCTGCTCGACGCGCTTGCGCGTGTCCTCGTTGAGCAGCGCGCTGTTGTTGATGACCCGGCTGACCGTCTTCTTGGATACGCCGGCCAGGCGTGCGACGTCGTTGATGGTGGGCTGCGACGCCTTGATCATGCCCCCTGCATAGCGGCCGGAGCGATTGTCGCCAGCGACAATTGCGGGCGGAAGGTTAGGCGAAGGTTAGGCCAGGAACGCTCGCTGGCCCATCGTCATCCTGACGGAGGTCAGGATCCATTGCCGCAACGCTGGAGCCTCCAGCGGTACGCGTCTGGATGCTGACTTTCGTCAGCATGACGAAGAAGTCTAACCAGCCGCGGCCGTGTAGGACAGCGGCGATCGCCGAAATGGAGGCTTGCCCCTGACACCGGTTTCCAATAGCCCTTCGCCCAGGATGCAGCAGGGTGGATCGGCAATGGACGGGGCAGAGACGATCGCGCGGGCCTTTGTAGAGGCACGGCGCGCGGCCACCCCGGTTGCCGACTATCCGGGCGCTCGCCCGACCACGCTGGCCGACGCCTATGCGGTGCAGGATCGCGCGATCGCGTTGCGCGGCGGTGCCGTCGCAGGGTGGAAGGTGGGCCGCGTGCCCGCCCCCTATCTGGAGCAGTTGGGAGTCCCGCGGCTGGCCGGGCCGATCTTCTCCGATCAGATCCGGACCGCCGCCGATGCCGCAGCGGCGCTGCCGGTGATCGCCGGCGGCTTCGCGGCGGTCGAGGCGGAATATCTGCTGCGGATCGGCAGCACCCCCGCGCCCGGCACGACGCTCACGGCCGAACAGGCGGTCGACTTGGTCGACGCGGTGCACGTCGGGTTCGAGATCGCGAGTTCGCCCTATGCCGGGATCAACGCCGACGGGCCGCTGGTCACGATCAGCGACTTCGGCAACCACAATGCGCTGCGGGTCGGCGCGCCCGTCCCGGACTGGCGCAGCCGCGCGTTCGAGGACTGGCAGGTGTCGACCCATGTCGATGGCGCTTGCGTCGGCGGGGCGCAGGCGCGCACGATGCTCGACGGGCCGTTCGGCGCGGTGGCGTTTCTGGTCGAAAGCTTGGCGCGACGTGGCTTGACACTTCTGCCAGGCCAATGGATTTCGTCGGGTGCCGTAACCGGCGTGCATCCGGTGGCGGTCGGCGCCCAAGTCGAGGCGCGGTTCGGAGAATTGCGGGTGAGCGGCACGATAGAGGCCGCCGCCCGACAGGAGAGCATGTCGGAGACGAAGCATGGAGAATGGACGGGCTGACCCGATCGCGGGCGCGGTGACGCGCGCGGGTCGCTATCGTTGGGGGATCGTCGCGCTCCTCTTCCTGGCGACGGTGATCAACTACGTCGACCGGCAGATGATCGGCGTGCTCAAGCCGACGCTGTCGGCGGATCTCGGCTGGACCGAGACCGACTATGCCGACGTGATCTTCTTCTTCCAGCTCGCCTATGCGATCGGCTATCTCGGGTTCGGCCGGGTGATGGACGTGGTCGGCGCGCGCTTCGGCTATGCGATCGCGTTCGTGATCTGGCAGATCGCGCACATCGCCCACGGCGGCGCGTACAGCGTCACCCAGTTCGCGATGGCGCGCTTCGGCCTGGGCCTGGGCGAATCCGGCAACTTCCCCGCGAGCATCAAGGCGGTGACCGAGTGGTTCCCGGCGCGCGAGCGGGCGCTGGCGATCGGCGTGTTCAACGCCGGCGCCAACGTCGGCGCGATCATCACCCCGCTGGTCGTCCCGGTCATCACCCTCGCCTATGGCTGGCGCGCCGCCTTCATCGTCACCGGCCTGGTCAGCCTGCTGTGGCTGGTCGCCTGGCTCGCCTTCTACCGCCGCCCCAGCGAGCACCCGAAGCTGAGCAAGGAGGAGCGCGCCTGGATCGAGCAGGACCCGGCCGATCCGGCGCAGCCGATCGCGTGGCGGCGGCTGGTCGGCGTGCGCGAGACCTGGGCCTATGCGCTCGGCAAGTTCTTCATCGACCCGATCTGGTGGTTCTTCCTGTTCTGGCTGCCGGGCTATCTGGGCGACCGCTACGACCTGGACCTGCTGAGCTTCGGCCCGCCGCTGGTCGCGGTGTATCTGCTGTCGGACATCGGCAGCGTCGTCGGCGGCTGGATGTCGAGCCGGCTGATCGCATCGGGCAAGAGCGTCAACTATGCGCGCAAGCTCACCATGTTCGTCTGCGCCTGCGCGGTGCTGCCGATCTTCTTCGCCCAGTCGATCGACAACCTCTGGCTGGCGGTGCTGGTGATCGGGGTCGCGACCGCGGCGCACCAGGCGTTCTCCGCCAACCTCTATACGCTGCCGTCGGACATCTTTCCGCGCGCGGCGGTGGGATCGGTGGTCGGCATCGGCGGGACGGTCGGGGCGATCGGCGGCATGCTGATGGCGAAATACGCCGGCTATGTGCTCGACAGCATCGGCAGCTACGTGCCGCTGTTCGCGGTGGCGGGCACGGCCTATTTCCTGGCGTTGCTGAGCGTCCACCTGCTCTCGCCCAGGCTGGCGCGCGTCGAGATCTGACGCGCACGACCAAGGAGAGCGAAGCCATGACGTTGAGCAGACGCGATGCGCTGGGAACGGCGTTCGCCGGCGGCGCGGCAGCGATGCTGGGGGCGCCGGCGCAGGCCGCGCCCCAGCCCTGCGCGCCGCCCGCCGCGACCGACTGGAAGCGCGGGTTCGACAACCAGCGGATCGCCGACCTGGGCAACGGGCGGTTCCTCAACCCGCTGCTCGCCGGCGACCACCCCGATCCCGCCATCCTGAAGGACGGCGCGGATTACTACATGACCTTCTCCAGCTTCGACAGCTATCCGGGGCTGACGATCTGGCACAGCCGCGACCTGGTGAACTGGCAGCCGCGCAAGGCGGCGCTGACGAAGAACATCGGCTCCGTCTGGGCGGTGAGCCTGGAGAAGCACGCCGGACGCTATTTCCTCTACATCCCGGTCAAGGCCGATCCGAACACCATCTACGTCAGCTGGGCGGACCAGATCGACGGACCGTGGAGCGACCCGATCGACCTGAAGCTCCACGACCATATCGATCCCTGCCACGCGGTGGCGGAGGACGGATCGCGCTGGCTGTTCCTGTCGGGCGGCGACCGCATCCGCCTGGCCGACGACGGACTGTCGACGGTCGGCGCAGTCGAGCACGTCTACGACCCCTGGCGCTATCCCGACGAATGGGACGTCGAGAGCTTCTCGCCCGAGGGGCCGAAGATCGTCCGCCACGGCGGCTGGTTCTACCAGATCACCGCGGTCGGCGGCACTGCCGGCCCGCCGACCGGGCATATGGTAATCGTCGCGCGGTCGCGCTCGCTGCACGGGCCGTGGGAAAACGACCCCGCCAACCCGCTGGTGCGCACCACCGACACCGCCGAACGCTGGTGGTCGCGCGGCCACGCGAGCCTGGTCGAGGCGCCCGACGGCAGCTGGTGGTCGGTCTATCACGGCTATGAGAACGGCTATTGGACGCTGGGCCGCCAGGCGCTGCTCGATCCGATCGAATGGACCGCCGACGGCTGGTTCCGGATGAAGGGCGGCGATCTGTCGCAGCCGATCGCCAAACCCAAGGGCGGCCGCGCGCTGCCGCACGGCCAGCCGCTGTCCGACGACTTCCGCACGTTGCAGCTGGGCGCCAAGTGGAATTTCTTCCAGCCCGGCCCGGACGAGCGCGACCGCGCGCGCGTCGAAGGCGGGGCGCTGGTGCTGAAGGCGACCGGCAAGGCGCCGAGCGACTCCTCGCCGCTGATGCTGATCGCGGGCGACCCGGCGTACCAGTTCGAATGCGACATCGAGATCGCGCCGGGCGGCACCGCCGGGCTGGTGCTGTTCTACGACGACAAGCTCTACTGCGGGCTTGGGTTCGACGAGCAGCGCTTCGTCACCCACCAGTACGGCATCGAGCGCGGGCGCCCGGCCAACCCCTATGGCCGGCGCCTCAGGATGCGGGTCGCCAACAAGCGCCACATCGTCGCGATCCACCTGAGCGGCGACGGCGGGCGGAGCTGGAAGCGCTTCGATCGGGGGATGGAGGTGTCGGGCTACCACCACAACGTGCGCGGCGGGTTCCTGATGCTGCGGCCTGGGCTGTATTCGGCCGGGGCCGGCGAGGCGCGGTTCCGGGATTTCCGGTATCGGGCGTTGTAGGGGGCGCCGCACCCCACGTCCGTCATCCCAGCGGAAGCTGGGATCTCTCGCGGCTCCTGTCCCGCGCCATCGGCGGAGACCCCAGCCTGCGCTGGGGTGACGTGGGTGGCTAGCAGGGACACCGCATCCCACCCCCGTCATCCCAGCGCAGGCTGGGATCTCCCGCGGCTCCTGTCCCGCGCCCTCGACGGACACCCCAGCCTGCGCTGGGGTGACGTTCAGGTGGCGGACGGAGGACACCGAAGCGCGGGTCAGCGCAGGCGGCGCCACTCCGCCACATCTTCGCTGCGCATCCGGCCGAAGCGCAGCATCGCCTGGTGGAAGGCCACGCGCTGCCCCGCCGGGACCCGCGCCGCGGTGTCGGCGAGGGTGAGCCAAGCCATCGCCTCGGCGGCGCGCACCGCGGGTTCGCGGGCGATGCGGGCTAGGTCGGTGTCGAAGGGGGCGAAATAGCCGGGCTCGCCCTGCCACGCGACCAGTTGCGCGCGCGCCTGTTCCACGCTCCAGCCATCGCAATGGATCGCCAGATCCGCGAGACCGCGCGTCACCCGGAACAGCAGCCAGTGGAGGTGGCCGAGCCCGCCCAGCGGGTCGTCGCGGTACACGCCGTCGGCGGCGGCGAGCTGCTCGGCGTAGATCGCCCAGGCCTCGACGAAGGAGGGTGCATAGCGCAGCCGCAGGGGGTGCGGCGCGGCGAGCGCCTCCATCGGCATCTGCGTCATGTGGCCGGGGAGCAGCTCGTGGTGGACGACGCTCGTCAGGCTCCACGACGGGCGGCGGGCGAGGTGCCGCAGGTCGACGACATAGCCGCCGGGCCGGTCGGGCGTCGGCAGCTCGCGATAACCGCCGCGCCCCGCCGCCTCGTCTGCGGGCGTCATCCGCCGCGCCGCGACGTCGAGGCAGAAGCCCGGCACCGGCCCCAGCAGCGCGGGGACGCGCGCGCGGGCGGCGGCGAGGGTGCGGTTCATCTCGGCGACCGCCAAGTCGCGGCCGGCGTCATCGTCGGAGAAATGCCAGCGGGTGTCGGCGAACAGCGCCTGGTAGCGCGCGCCGATCGAGCCGGTCGAGCGACCCAGCCCGCGGAACAGCCGGTCGGCGCGCGCGCTCAGCTGCCGGTGCGCGCGCGTCAGCCGCCGCCGGGTGTCGGCCGGAGTGGTGCCGCCCTTCTGCCGGAGCAGCAGCGCATAGCGGCCGGTGCGGTCGTCCGGCGCCAGCCGGGCGAGCTCCGCGTCGATCGCCAGCCCCGCGCACGCGGCGCGCAGGTCGAGGCTCAGGCCGGGCGGCAGCGCCTCGGCATCGAAGCCGGCGAGCCGTTCGAGCGCACGCGCCGGCGCGTCCTGCTCCGCCGCGTCGAGCGCAGTGCGGAGGTCGGGCGCGCGGGCACGCACCAGCGCCGGCGTGGCGAGCGCGGCGAGCCCCGCCAGCACGCTGCGCCGCTTCATCGCCCGGCGAGCCCGGCGAGCGGCACCTGATTGTTCCGGCGAGTCACCTCCGCCGCGTCGCCCGGCAGCGCGACGCGCACCGACAGCGTCGACGGATCGACACCCGCGGGGACGGTCAGCCGTACCGTCGCGGTCTTGGGCGTCAGGTCGGTCGGTGCCGCAAGGGCGGGCACCGCCGCGCGGGCGCGTTCGCGCCCGTCGCCGTCGACAAGCGTCGCGACGCCACCCTCGGCCGGCAGCGCGCCGAGGCTGTGCACCGTCACGGTGACCCGCCGCCCCTGCACCGCCACGTCGTCGGTGCCGATGCCGAGATCGGGGCGCTGCGCGACCGGAGACCCCGGCTGGTCGAGCGCGAAGTCGAGCACGGTGGTGGTGCCGGGCGCGAACACGACCTCGGTCGAGGCGCTACGCTCGAGCGTCAGCTGCCGGGTTTCGCCGGGCGCGAGCGTGGTGCCGCCGTCGCTGCTGGTCGCCGCCTTCATCGTCCAGCGGCCGGGATCGACGCTCCAGCCGGTCATCGTCGCGCGCTGCGGCCGGTCGCTGGTGTTGTAGGCGACGACCCGGAACGCGTCCGGCCGGGGATCGCGGACGAGGATCGCGACCTGCGTCGCCGCGTCGGGATCGGCGAAGCGCCAGCTGACGGTGTTGCCGGGCCAGGTCTGATTGCGGCGGAGCGCGATGCCGCCCAGCCGCTCGCGCTGGAGAATCTCGTTGGGCTGGTCGACGCGGTCCGACCACCAATGCCCCTCGGTATACATATACTGATGCTGCGCCTTGTCGGCGATCGCATCGGCGTGGAGGCGTTCGAGCCAGCCGCGGTCGCCGGTCGCGGTCCAGGCGCCGTAGAGGGCGAAGGGATCGCCGGTCGCCTCGGCCCGTGCCGGCGCGGTGGCGAGCAGCTGGTCGCCCATCGGCAGCGCGGCGAAGGCGTTCTCGTTGAACTCGGCGAGCGCGCTTAGGCCCGCCGTGGCGATGCGCGTCTCGATCGGACGGAGGTATCTGGCCTCGCCGGTGAAGCGCCACGCCGCCCAGGCCGATTGCAGCGGCGTGGTCGCGCCACCGCCGTCGCCCACCCGGGTCGCGTCGCTGCGCCAGTTGATCTCGTTGGGATAGCTCCAGCTGCCGTCGGCGTTCTGCGTGCCGTGTGCCATCCAGCCGTCGATCACGCCGGTGACGAGGCCGCGCGCCGCCGGATTGGCGTTGTAGAGGCCGAGCAGGATCGGCCCGTGCAGCACGGTGAAGCTGTAGGGCTTCTGCCACTCGAACGCGCCTTCGCGGTAGACCTTGCGGCCGCCGTACCAGTTGGACGAGAAGTGCAGGTGCCCCGCGGGGTTGCGGGTGACGATGCCGCCCAGCGCCTTGGTAGTCGCCATGATCCGCTCGACGGTGCGCGGCTCGCCCCAGTTGAGGTAGAGCCGCTCGGCATCGGCGTTGAGCCCCTCCTCATAGGCGTGGAGCTCGTCGGTGGTGAGATAGCCCAGCCCGTCGACGATCATGCCGTTCTTGTACACCGCGTCGTCGAGCGCACGCAGCGAGGCGTTGATCTTGTCCGGATCGACCCCCATCAGCGCCAGCCCCGGCCATTGCTGCGTCAGGTCGGTGTCGTCGGAGATGCCGCCGCCGAAGTCGCCATAGGGCACCTGCCGCTCGTCGATCCACCAGTTGACGAACTGACGGACGAGCTTGAGGTCCTCCAGCTGGCGGAACGCCCACAGCGGCACGCCGGCGGGCGGCTGCGGCTGCGCGAACGCCGGCATGTTCTCCGGCCGGTAGTTGATGTCCGCCCAATAGCGCCGCGCCTCGACATGATCGGGATCGACGCGCAGCAGGTCGGAGATGTCGGCAAACAGCCGGCGATAGAGCGCCGCGTTCTTGGACGCGGTATGCTCCTCGACCAGGAAGCCCCAATTGTCCTTCACCTGGTTGAAGCGGTCAGCGACATGCTCCTTCGCCGCCTCGGCGCGGTCCTTGAACACGAGGCGCAACTTGGTGCCGTCGAGCGCGTCGGCATCGAACTCCGGCGCGGCGGAGGCGATCGTCAGATAGAGGCTGTCGTTGGTGAGGATGCGGTCGCGCAGGTCGAGCCACAGCGTGCGCGCCTCGCCGGGGCGGATCGAGACCTGCACGTCGATCATCTGGCGTTCGGGCCAGATCGGATCGTGCACGACGATGTCGAGCGGGATCGGCCCCTTGCCCGATAGCGCTGGCAGCTCGATGGCGATGCCGTCGAGCCCGGCGTGGAGGTTCTGCCAGCCATAGTCCCAGGCGCGCGCCAGCGGCTTGTCCGGAAAGGCGTCGCCGAAGTTGGAGGGAACCAGCAGGTGGACGATCGGCCGCGCGCCGGCACGGCGCACCGCGGCGCCGCTTTCGGCCGAGCTGCCCGCGCCGACCGCGGTCTTGACGCCGCTCGCCGGCATGGCGACGGCGGTCGCCTGCTCGTCCGGCGCGTAGCGGCCGGCGATATAGGCGTTGAGGTCGGCGAGCGCGGGAAGCTCGGGCGACGCCTTGGCATCGACGACATAGTCGAGGCTGAACAACCCCTCCGGCGGTGCGCCGGCGGTGACGTCATAGGCCCAGATCTCCTGGATCGGCTGTTCCTGCATGACGTTGGTGAAGCGGAGGCGCCCGCCGGTCTTTTGCGGGAAGCTGGCGATGCTGTGCACCACGCCCTGCGGACGCCGGTCCAGCGTGGTGTAGCGGTCGCCCTCGGGCGCATAGGACAGCGTGCCATAGGCCGCGCCGCGGATGGTGACGCGGTTGAAGCGCTCGCCTTCGGGCACGGTCAGGTCGTAGGTCTTGCCGCCCTCGACATAGACGTTCCAGTCGGGCAGCTCGAAGTAATCGTCGCGGCCGGGGAGCCTGGAGCGGTTGTAGACGCCGGGCCACGTCGTCTCGGGTATGCCGTCGACGCCCTTCCACATCCACTGCTTGAGATCCCTGGCGTCGGCGAACTCGACCTTGCGGATGCGCGTCTGCGCGTCGTCGAGCACGGGCGGGGTCTGGCGGTCCCAGCCGTAGCGATGGAGCCAAGCGGTGCGGCGCGCGGCGGCATCCTCGGGCACCGGCGCGGCTGGCTCCTGTTTGGCGGCGAGCGCGGTCATGCCGGCGGCGGGCAGCATGCGATCGTAGACGCGCAGATCGTCGACGTCGGAGCCGCGCATGAAATTGTAGCGGCTCTGCACCTGATGCGGCGAGATCACCCGGCCGGCGAGCCCGAACTGGTCCAGCCCGGAATCGAGGTCCGCCGTCTGGCGCTTGGCCGCGACCTCACGCCCGTCGACATAGAGCCGCACGCCGACCGTCTCGTCCCAGGCGAAGGCGAGGTGGTGCCAGGCGCTCGCGTCGGGGACCTGCGGGATCGTGTAGGACACGCGGATGCGCGACAGGTTGGCGTCGGTGACGAAGGCGTCGAAGCCGTGGCCGTTCCAGTCGATGCGCAGGAACGCCATGTCCCAGCTGGTGTGGTCGGCAAAGCCGGCGCGGAAGATCACGAACGGCACGTCGTTGAGCGGATCGCGCGCACGCCACCAGAAGGCGAGCGTGCCGCGTTCGGCGCGCATGTTGCCCGGTGCCTTCCACGCCAGATAGCCCGCGTCCGACCAGCGTGCAGCGCCGCCGATCGCCCCGTCCGCAACGGTGGTGATGCCGCTGCGGAAATTGGGCACCGCATCGCCCCCCGCCTGCTCGGCGGTGAAGCCGCTATCGAGCGTCGCGTGGAAGATCAGGCCGTCGCTGCCGGGCGTACGCTCGGCCTGCGCCGGGGCGGGCGCGGCGGCGGTCTGCGCGGCGGCAGGCACCGTCACGAGGGCGACGGCGAGCGCCAGGACGGACACGGGGCGAAGGGTCATGGTCTCTCCTCAGGTCGCCGGGGTGCGGGATGGCTCCCGTCTGTGCGCCCGGCGACGGGCATTTGGGGGCTGCAATCAGGAATGGCGAACGGGCCGGTGAAGCGGAAGTGGGATGCGAAATGCGCGCCCCTCCCTCCCTTCGTCATCCTGACGAAAGTCAGGATCCATTGCCGCACCGTTCGAGCCGCATGCGGTGCGCGTCTGGATGCTGACTTTCGTCAGCATGACGGGGCGGTTGGCGAGCGGGAGACGACGGGCGCGGTGTCTCACCTCGCGACGATCGTGCAGGCGGTCGTCAGCCGGTCGTCGAAGCGCACCTCGACCTGCGCGCCGACTACCACCCGGTGAACGCCGGTCACCGCGCCCGACGAGATCCAGTCGCCGGGGCGAAGCGCGATGCCGCGGTCGGCAAGCAGTTCGAACAGAAAGCGGGCGGCGCCGAACGGTCCGTCGAGCATCGTCTCGGCAGTCGCCGAGCCGATCACCGTGCCGTCGACCAGGAGCTCCACCGGCCACCGCTCGATGCCGGCATCGCGCCAGTTCTCGATGGCCGGGCCGATCACCAACCCGTTGTTGTTGCCATAGTCGGAGATGGTGACGGTCGGGCCATGATCGTTGATCCCCGGAAAGGGCGAGCTGGCGATCTCGATGCCGACATGCACCGCGTCGAGCAGGTCGAGCGCCTCGTCCATCGTGTAGCGGCGCTTGGCGGGATCAGGTGCGGTGCCGACGCGCAGCAGGAACTCGGCCTCGGCCGCGGCGAAGCCGTCGCCGAACACCGGCATCGCGAGCGTCGCGTCGCTCCCTGCGACGATCTGATCGGCGAAGATCGGGCCGGCGAGGCGGTTGCTGCCCTCGAGCGGCGGGTCGATCTTGCCGACCTTCCACCCCGCGACCCGGCGCCCGTCGAGCGCGAGCGCACGGTCCTGCACGGCATAGGCCTCGCCCAGGCCGGCGGGCATGGTGCCGGGATAGTCGGCGACCACCCCGCCCTCCCGCCGCGCGCGCACGAAGGTCGCAGCGATGTCGTCGATGGGGTGCGGAATGTCGTTCGCCACGGTCAACCTCTCGAAGAAACAGGGAAATTCAGGTGTGCGGTCCGGGATCAGCCCAGACCGTGCGTGTCGGCCCAGCGCACGAACAGCTCGGGCCAGACGGCGGCAGGTTTGCCGGCGACGCCGCGCAGCCCGAAGCCGTGGCCGCCCTGCGCGAACAGATGCGTCTCGACCGGCACGCCGGCGCGGCGCAGCGCAGCGCGGAACGCGAGCGTGTTGTCGACCGGCACGACGTCGTCGTCCTCGGCGTGCATCAGGAAGCAGGGCGGCGTCGCCGCCCCGACGTGATCCTGCGGCGAATGCGCCGCCTCCAGCGCCGGCGTCGGCGCATCGCCGAGCAGCAGCGTGCGCGAGCCGGGGTGCGCCAGCGGCAGCCGCATCGACTGCACCGCATAGATCGGCGCGGCGAGATCGGGGCGGGCGCTCAGCCGGTCGGCGGAATCGACCGGCGCATAGACGCGCGCGTCGTGTCGCGTCGCGAGATCGCCGCAGACGTGGCCGCCCGCCGAAAACCCCATCGCCGCGACGCGATCGGGCTTGATTGCATAGTCGGCGGCGCGCGACCGGATCAGCCGCATCGCCCGCTGGCTGTCCTGCAGCGGCGTGTCGGGGCCCGACTGCCAGCCATCGCCGGGCAGGCGGTAGAAGAGCACGAACACCGTCCAGCCCCGCGCTGCGAGCCAGCGGCCGATCTCATACCCCTCCTTGTCGAGCACCACCCGCGCGTAGCCGCCGCCGGGGGCGACCAGCAGCGCCGAGCCGTTGGGGGTCTGCGGGCGGAAGACGGTGAGCCGCGGCCGGACGACGCCGGTGATCGCACGGTCGCGGAGTGCGGGATCGGTGCTGCGCTCGACGATCCGCTCGACCGGCGGGCGCGCGGGCGCGCCGGGCGCCTGCCCCGGCCACAACTCGATCGTCTCTTCCGGGTCGGCAAGCGTCTCGGGCGGTGCAGTATGCTGCTGCGCCTGCGCCGAGCCGAGGCCGAGCGCGGCCACCGTCGATCCCAGCGCGGCAAGCGTGTGTCGCCGGTCGATCATCCGCCTTCTCCGAAGAAACGGGGGCGCCGCGCCGGCGCCCCCGGGCCAGTCCCGTCTCGGCCGGTCACATCTTGAAGCGGCCGCCGATCAGGAACGTCCGGCCGAAGTGGTTCGATTCGTAGTTGCGGCGTGCGTCGATATCGACCCAGCGGTCGCGATACTCGTCGGTGAGGTTGGTGCCTTCCAGCGACAGCTCGAAGTTCGGCGTGATCTTGTAGCGAAGCGAGGCGTCGACGTTGACCGTCTCGTCATAGCCTTCGAACAGATTGCCGGTCGCCGAGGCGCCGTCGATGTACGGGCTCCGGTAGCTCACCGACGCGCGCGCCGAGAATTTCGCATCCTCATAGTAGAGCGTGCCGTTGTAGGCGCGCTTCGACAGGCCGTAGAGCGTCGCGTCGCGCACGGTGTTCGGCAAGGCGCCGAGTGCACCGCCCGGCCGGGTGACTCCGGTCGCCGGCCCGCCCTGCGAATAGGTCGCGCTGGAATCGACGAAGGTCGCGTTGGCGAGGAAGCCGAAGTTCTTGAGGAAGCCCGGCAGGAAGCTGAACGTCGACTGGAGCGCGATCTCCATGCCCTTCAGCGAGGCACCCGTGCCGTTGACCGGCGAGGTGATCTGCCACAGCTGCCCTTCCGGGTTCTGCGCCGCAGGCGAGCTCGCCGGGATCACGCCCAGCGGCAGGCCCGTCGAGGCGAAGGTACCGCTGCGCGTGGCCGAGACCGGGAAGCTGGCGATGTTCTTCTTGAACAGCGCGACCGAGAACAGCGACTGGGGCGCGAAATACCATTCGGCCGACACGTCGAACGCGGTCGCGCGGAACGGATCGAGCTGCGGGTTGCCGAAGTTGACGCGGTAGTTGAACCCGTCGACCGACCCGCCCGGGGTCAGGCTGCCCAGCGAAGGCCGGGTGATGACCTTGGCGATCGCGCCGCGGATCACGACGTCCTCCATCGGGAACAGCGCGACGTTCACCGCCGGCAGCCAGTCGTCGTAGCTGCGCTCGACCGTCACCGGCGTGTTGGTGGTGACGCCGCTGACCGTGGCGGAGGTGAGACCGGTCGATTCCTGGTGGGTGTGGACGTAGCGCATGCCGGCGTTGGCGGCGTAGCGCAGGCCGAACACATCGCCCTCCAGGCCGAACTCGGTATAGCCGCCGGTCACTTCCTCCGACACGCTGCGGGTGTCGCCGACCAGCACGTTGGCGGTGCGATCGTAGAGGCCGGTGAAATCGGCCGCCGCATCGATGTTGGGGATCAGGAACTGGGTGGTGGTGCCGCTCGGCTGGTTCGCCTTGCCCAGGTTGAACAGCTCGCCCAGGTTGCCGGCGGGGAAGCCGTAGACCGCGGTCGGGCCGATGTTGGTGTTGGGCGTGCAGGTGAGCGTGCCGAGCACGTTGTCGCGGCCGCCGCCGTTCGGGCAGACCACCGTGTCGCGCGAGAAGCCCTGGGTGTCGAACTTGAAGCGGCGATAGACGCCGCCGGTCTTGAGCTTGAACCCTTCGGCCACGTCCCATTCGGTGCGCAGCTGCACGGTGCGGAAGTCGTTGACCGTCTCCGACGGGCGGTCGCGGATCTCGGCGAGCTGGAAGTTGGCCGGATCGGTGACGCTGGTGCCGAAGCTGATCAGCGGCCGCTTCATGTCGCTATAGTCGTAGCGGAAGCCCTGCGCGTCGCGATCGTCGAACACGAAGGTGGTTTCGACCGGGATCGTCGCGTCCGACTTCGAATAGCCGCCCATCAGCGTAAAGCGGAAATTATCGGTGACGTCCTGATCCCAGCTGCCGCCGATCTGGTAGAACTCGGTCTGCGACTGGCGCAGATAATGCTCGGTGCGGACCCAGGCGTCGTCGATCGTCGCGGAGATCAGGTTGTTGTTGCCGTCGATCGTATAGTCGCGGACGTCCATCTGCCGCTCGTTGGAGCGCAGCAGCACCTCGCCCCATTTCTCCTCGCGGGTCTCCTTGAAGCGCGAGTAGAGCGCATCGATCGAGACCTTGGTCGCTTCGGTCGGCGCCCACTGGACGCTGCCGGTCAGGCCCAGGCGCTCGCGGTCGTGCCGGACCGAGCCGTAGCGCGGGATGCGCGGGTGGAAGGCGAGCGCGACCTGGTCGCACACGCCGCCGGCAGGCGCCGTATAGGTGCCGCCGCGATTGGGCTGCGAGAAGCATGCGTTGCCGTCGACCGAGTCGAACACGCCCTGCGCCCAGCGCACCGTGTTGTTGCCGATCTCGAAGTTGTTGGTCTTCTGATAGGCGGCGGAGACCGCCACGCCGAAGGTACCGGCCGGGTTCTTGTACGACAGCAGCCCGGCGAGACGCGGACCCCAGTTCTCCGACAGGTCGTTGTACGACGCCTGGCCCGAGGCGACGAAGGTCAGGCCGTATTTGCCCGCCAGCGGATTGCCGGTGTTGAGATCGACCACCGCGCCTAGCGAGCCTTCGTCGAGCGAGGCCTCGGCGGTCTTGTGCACGACGATCGAGTTGAACAGCTCGGACGCGAAGACGTTGAAGTCGAACGCGCGGTCTCGGTTGGAGCTGGCGCCGTCGGTCGAGGTCGCGACCGTCTCCAGCCCGTTGACGCGGACGCGGGTGAACTGCGCGCCCAGGCCGCGGACGGTGATCGCGCGGCCTTCGCCGGCGTCGCGCTGGATGGAGATGCCGGGAATGCGCTGCAGCGACTCGGCGAGGTTCTGGTCGGGGAACTTGGCGATGTCTTCCGCGACGATCGCGTCGACCGCGGCGACGGTGTTGCGCTTGAGCGCGATCGCGGCGCCGAGCGACTGGCGGAAGCCGGTCACGACGATGTCGCCGCCGCTTGCGGCCTCGGCCGGGGCGACCTGCGCGGCCGGGTCGGCGGCGGCGTCGCCCGCCGGCACCACTGCGGTCTGCGCGGGCGAGGGATCCTGCTGCGCGGGGGTACCGGGAGCCTCGCTCTCGGGCACCTCGGCAGCCTGAGCGAAGGCGGCGGCCGGCAGCAGCAGCGCGGCGGCCATCGCGCCGAGCGACGCGCCGGCGAGGCGCAACGATCCGCGGCACGGACGACGGGACATGGTCATGCGAAAACTCTCCCCTCACAGCCGACGCAGGCGGTCGGCGACGAACGAAGACGCGGTCCACGGCGCACGGATCGGGAAGAGCGGGCGACAAGCCCGCGAGTCCGACATCCTCCCTATCCGACGCTTCGTGTCGAGCGTCGTTCACCGGTCCGTTTATGCTTTAAGTAACCGGTGTCAGGAGCATGCGGCGGATTGCAACCGGTGTCAACGCCCGACGCGGCGAAGAAAAGATTCAGCTGCCGGGCTGGATATAGGGGACGCGGGCGAACAATTCGCGCTGCCAGCGGCGGGGGTCGTCTTCGACGTGCGAGCGGACGTCGAAGATCATGGTGCTGCGGTTCGCAAGCGCATAGCGCGGCCAGTGCGGCAGCCCGCGGTGGTTGGGATCGCCGGTCTTGGCGAAGGCGACGAAGCTCTCCTGCATCGCGGCCGAGGCGGCGCGCGCGTCCGCCCCGGTGCCGGTCTGCGACCCCTCCGCATCGAGCGTGCCGAACACCAGCGGGATGTCCATCGTGTGGAAGGCGCCACGCCGGGGATCGGTGCGCGAGCCGAAGTCGAGCTGGTAGACCCAGCCCGGCGCCCCTGCCCTGGCGCGCTCCTCCGCCTCGATCACCTGGCCGCGCCAGCTGCGGCCGGCGGTGGTCGCGCCGTAGAACACCTGCGTCGGCGTCCAGTCCGGGAAATGCGCGCGGTACTGCGCCACCACCCATTCGGGCAAAATGTCGATGCGCAGTTCGGGCGCGATGCGATCGGCGAGATTGTCCCAGCTGAGCCCCTGCACCTTGACGCTGTCGGGGCTCAGAAAGGCGCGCGTCTCGTCATGGGTGTTGCCGAGCAGCATCGGGATGGCGAGGCCCTGCGGGTTGGCGTCGGGCCAGAAGGGGTGGCGGGTCAGCCACTTCATGTCGAGCACGGGACCGAAATAGACCCCGCCGCCCAAGATCGGATCGACCGCGTCGAGCGCCGCCACCAGCCGCTCGGTCGGCATCGCCAGCAGCGGTTCGAGGTTCGTCTCCGACACGCCCAGCCGCGCGAGATAGGCGCGGGTGCGCGCGGTGGCGTTGAGCGGGCCGGAGGCGGTGACCTGCTGGCCGCTCATGGTCGCGGCGCGGTGGAACAGCCCCTTGGCGGCCGGCATCCCCATCATCGTCGCGATCTTGGCGCCGCCGCCCGACTGGCCGAACACCATCACCTGAGCCGGATCGCCGCCGAACGCGGCGATGTTGTCGCGCACCCATTGCAGCGCGAGGATCAGGTCGAGCTGGCCGAGGTTGCCGCTGTCGGGGAAGCGCGGATCGAGCCGCGCGAGATAGAGATAGCCAAACGCGTTGAGGCGGTGGTTGACCGTCACCACCACCACGTCGCCGCGCGCGGCGAGCGCGTGGCCGTCGTTCATCGGATCGGTGACGCTGCCCCCCGAATAGGCGCCACCGTGGATGTAGAGCATCACCGGCTTCTTCGCCGCGGGGCGCGCATCGGCGGTCCAGACGTTGAGGAACAGGCAGTCCTCCGACTGCGGCTCGTCGCCCTGATGCTTCTGCGGGCAGATCGGGCCGAAGCGCTGCGCCGGCACCGTCCGGCCGGGGGTGGCGACCGCCACCGGGGCGCGGAAGCGCTCGGCGCGGCCGTAGCGGATGCCCTTGAAGCTGGTGACGCCGCGCTCGGCGACGCCGGCGAAATCGCCCGCCGGCGCCCGGACCGTGCCCGACCCTGCGGCGAAGGCGGGCCGCGCGGCGGCGAGCGCGAACCCGCCCGCGACCACCGCCCGCCGGCTAACGCCGGACGTCGAATCCTCCTTCGAAAAAGCCATCGATATCTCCTTGGCCGAACAGGCTGGCGTCGCCCGGCAGCGAATGCTTGAGCGCGGTGAGCGCGAGGCCGGTGCGGGCCACCGTCTCCAGATCGAGGTCGCGGCGCAGGCCGTGGAGGATGCCGCTGGCGAAGGCGTCGCCCGCGCCGATCCGGTCGACGATGCCGGTGATCGTCGCTTCCTCGGTCTGGAACCCGCGCTCGCGGGTGTCGATCCGCGCCGACACGCGGTTGCGGTCGGCATCGTCGGCGTGGCGCGCGGTGGAGGCGATGACGCGCAGCTTGGGGAAGTGCACGAACGCCGCCTCCGCCGCCTCGCGCCGCCGCTCCGGCCCGTCGCCGCCGAAGGTTTCGCCCAGCAGCAGCGATACGTCGCGGTGGTTGCCGAACAGCACGTCGGCATGGCCGATCAGCGTCGTCAGCGTCTCGCGCGGCGAACTGTCCCACGCCTCCCAGAGTTTCGCGCGATAGTTGCCGTCGAACGAGATCGGCACGCCCGCCCGCGTCGCCGCCTCGACCGCAGCGATCGCCGCGGCGGTGCCGTTGGGGCCGAGCGCGGGGGTGATGCCCGACAGGTGGAAACGGTCGGCGCCGGCGAGGAGCGCGTCCCAGTCCCAGGTCTCGACCGGCGCCTCGGCGAAGGCGGAATGCGCACGGTCGTAGAGCACGTCGGTCGGGCGGAAGCCCGCGCCGGTAGTGGCGAAGTAGAAGCCCATGCGGCCGGGCATCCGGCGGATGCCGCGCGTGTCGACGCCGTGGCCGCGCAACGCGGTCACCGCCGCCTCGCCAAGGCCGTTGGCCGGCACGGCGCTCACGATCGCCGCGTCGTGACCGAGCCGGGCGAGCTGGGTCGCGACGTTCGCCTCGGCGCCTGCCACCCACACGTCGAGCCGCGGCGTCTGCAGCAGCAGTTCGCGTCCCGGCGGCGACATCCGCAGCATGATCTCGCCGAACGCTACGAAACGACCCATTCCTCTGTCTCCGTTCGTTGCCCCGGATGCGGGCGTGCCCCAGGCCGCGTCGTGCTTGGCTCTGGATGCCGGATCAAGTCCGGCATGACGGACGTGGTGGGGTCAGCGCGCCAGCCAGCCGCCGTCGACCGCCAGGATATGCCCCTGGACATAGTCGGCGGCCGCCGAGGCGAGGAACACCGCCGCGCCGCCCAGGTCGCTCGGGCTGCCCCAGCGGCCGGCGGGGATGCGGTCGACGATCGCCTTGTTGCGGGTCTCGTCGGTCTGCAACGCCGCGGTGTTGTTGGTGGCGATATAGCCCGGCGCGATCGCGTTGACGTTGACGCCCTGGGTCGCCCATTCGTTCGCCAGCAGCTTGGTAAGCCCGCCGATGCCGGACTTGGACGCGGTGTAGCTCGGCACGCGGATGCCGCCCTGGAAGGTGAGCATCGACGCGATGTTGACGATCTTGCCGCCGCCATTCGCAATCATGTGACGGCCGGCCGCCTGGCAGAGGAAGAACACCGACTTGAGGTTGGTGTCGACCACCGCGTCCCAATCCTCCTCGGTGAAGTCGACGGCGTCGGCGCGGCGAATGATGCCGGCGTTGTTGACCAGGATGTCGAGGCCACCGAGCTTTTCGACCGTCTCGTCCACCACCCGGCCGACCGGCTCGATGGTCGAGAGATCGGCAGAGACGATCTCCGCGCGGCGGCCGAGCGCGCGCGCCTTGGCGACGGTGTCCTCGGCCGGGGTGCGGCCCACGGCGGCGATGTCCGCGCCGGCCTCCGCCAAGGCCAGCGCGATCGCCTGGCCGATGCCGGTGTTGGCGCCGGTGACGACCGCCACCTTGCCGGAAAGATCGAAGGGGTTGGTCATCGCGAATCCGTTCGTGGTGAGGGGAGGCTGAGCGCAGAAGGCCCGTATCGAGCCACCGTCCTTCGATATGCCGCTTCGACACGCTCAGCGGCACTCAGGACGAACTGGGAGAGGGACAGCCCCTCTCCCCCCAGCGTTACGCCAGCTGGCAGATGTCCAGCACGTTCATGTCGGTATAGTCCTGGTTCTCGCCGGCCATCGCCCAGATGAAGGCATAGGCCTTGGTGCCGGCGCCCATGTGGATCGACCAGGGCGGGGAGATCACGACTTCCTCGTTGGCGGTGACGATGTGGCGCATCGCCTCACCCTCGCCCATGAAGTGCATGACGCGATCGGTGTCGGGATTGTCGAGCTCGAAATAGCAGTAGATCTCGCTGCGACGCTCGTGGATGTGCGGGGGCATGGTGTTCCACACGCTGCCCGGCTTGAGCACGGTCAGCCCCATCACCAGCTGCGCGCTGTCGCACACGCCAGGAATGACGAGCTGATAGATGGTGCGCTCGTTCGATTCCTCCAGGCTGCCGCGCTCGAGCGCCTTGGCGTCGGCGATGCCGAGCTTGCGGGTCTGGAACCCCTTATGGGCGGGGCAGGAGGCGAGATAGTAGCGCGCGCCCTCGCCTTCGAACACGACCTCCTTGGCGCCCATCGTCACATAGAGGCAGTCCTTGTTGCCGAGCGTGAAGGCCTCGCCGTCGACGGTGACTTTGCCCTCGGTCTTGCCGATGTTGACCACCGCCAGTTCGCGACGCTCGAGGAAGGGATGGCCGGCGGCCGACGCGGGCTCGATCTGGTCGGGGAGCTTGACCGGCTGCGCACCCGGCGCGACGCCGCCGATCACGAAGCGGTCGGCATGGGTGTAGTTGAGCACGCACTCGCCGGTGCGGAACAGCCCCTGGATCAGATAGCGGTCGCGCAGTTCCTCGTTGGAGACGCACTCCATCATGTCGGGATGGGTGGCGTAATAGGTGCGGTCGAACATGGTGGCTCCTCTCGGGATCTCAGGCCGCGCGGGCGGCGGGATGGCGGGGCGACAAGAGCGCGGATGCACGGCGCAAACCCTGGCGCCGAAGGCGAATCAACGGGGCGACGCTACGCGCCGCTCCCTCGCCTCCGATGATGGCTGGCCTAGTCACTGCATCCCTCCTCGCCTCTTGCGGGCGTACCGCACGGTAAGCGGTGTCAGCAGGCGGCGCAACCGTGCTTCGCCGGGAAGAACGTCTTCAGGTGGCGCGAGCCGGCGTCGCGCGCGCGCTCGCGGTCAGCACCAGCTCGGCGGCGAGCAGCGCGCCTTCCTGGTCCTGCGCGACCGAGGTGCGCTCGACCAGGTCGGTGATGAACTGCGGCCCGAACGGCAGCGGCACCTTCGAACAGTCGAGATAGCGCGTGCCCTTGCGGTCGGAGATGAAGAGGTGGTTGCCGCCCGGACGGCCCGCGAGGTCGACGTATTTGCGCAGCTCGATGAACCCCTCGGTACCGAGAATGAAGAGCCGGCCGTCGCCCCAGGTCGGCAGCCCGTCCGGGGTGAACCAGTCGACGCGCACGTAGCCGGTGCCGCCGTCGCCGTTGAGCAGCATGTCGCCGAAGTCCTGGAACTGCGGGCGATCGGGGTGGCCGAAATTGCCGGTCTGGGAGGCGACGACCTGCGCACGCTTGCTGCCGGTCAGGTAGAGGAACTGGTCGGCCTGATGGCTGCCGACGTCGGTGAGAATGCCGCCGTTGCGCGCCACGTCCCAGAACCATGCCGGGCGTGATGGGGCGGACAGCCGGTGCGGGGCGAGGTTGACCGTCTGGATTACGCGGCCGATCGCGCCGTCGTGGACCAGTTGCCCGGCCATCACCGCCGCGGGCACCTCCAGCCGCTCGGAATACATGATCCCGAACTTGCGCCCGGTCTCCTTGATGGCCTGACGCACCTCGGCGAGCTGGGCGAGGCTGACGACCGCGGCCTTGTCGCTCAGATAGTCCTTGCCCGCCCGCATCACCCGGATGCCGAGCGGCGCGCGCAGGCTGGGAACGGCGGCGCTGCACACCAGCTTGATCGCGCGGTTCTCGAGGATCTCCTCCTCCGAGCGCGCCAAGGGCACGCCGGGATAGCGCTTGCGGAACATCGCGATCTGCTGCGGATCGCGCGCATAGAAGCTCGTCAGCACGCCGCCGCCGCGGATCATCGCGTCGGTCATGCCGTAGATGTGGTTGTGATCCATGCCGATCACGGCGAAGGGCAGCCGGTATTTGGCGTCGGGCGCCGGCCGCGCCGGTGCGCCTTCGGTGGGCGCGTCGCCGCGCGTCGTGGACTGGGCGAGCGCGTCGGCGGCGAAGCCGGCCATGCCCGCGGCCAGCCCCATCCCCAGGATCGCGCGTCGGTTGGTGTCGGTCACGGATCTTCCCCTCTTCAGATTTCGACCAGGTCCTTGGGCCAGCGCATCGCCTCGCCGCGGTCCATCGCCTGCTCGCCCAAGAGCGAGGCGACGCTGGCCCAATAGGCCTGGCGCAGCAGCCCCGGGATCGGCGTGCCGCTGCGCACCGATTCGCCGAACGCCTCGAACTGGAGCATCGTCTCGTCATACTCGCCCCAGCCGAGCGACTCGCCGGGGGTGGTGACCGGAAGCTCGGGGAACCACGTCGCGCCGCCGATCGGGACGGTGCGCTTGTGCCCGCGCTGGACGTCCTGCTTCATCCGCTCGAGCGCGAGCGCCTTGGGCGGCACCTCGGCATAGATGCGCCCCAGCTCCGGCTCGATCGTTCCCGTGCTCCCCTGGATCTGCTCCTCGCACCCGTAGCGCGCGTTGTTGAGCAGCGAGGTATACACGAATTTGCGGCCGCCCGAATATTCGTAGACCAGCGCGACATGGTCGTAGACCTCGCGTCCGTCCTTCCAGAAGCAAATGCTGCCCGACCCGATCACCCGCTCCGGCACGCCGTCGAGGAACCAGTTGCCGACCTGGAGCTGGTGGGTCGCCAGCTCGGTCATCAGCCCGGCCGAGCTTTCGCGGTAGAGCCGCCAGTTGATTTTGCGCTCCAGGTCCCTGCCGGGCGGGACCTTGCGGCGCCAGCTGTTGTTGCGGTGCCAGCTCGCGCGGATCTGGGTGATGGTGCCGATGTCGCCCGCCTTCACCCGCTTCAGCGCGTTGAGATAGGTCGGGTGGAACATGCGCTGGTGACCGATCTGCAGCAGCTTGCGGCTGCTCTGCGCGCGCTTCACCATCGCGCCGCAGTCGGCGATGGTGCGCGCCATCGCCTTTTCGCACCAGACGTGCAGCCCGGCGTCGAAACCGTCGAAGCTGTGGCGCGCGTGGAAGTTGAGCGGCGTCGCCACCACCACCGCATCGAGCCCGCCCGCGTCGAGCATCGCACGATGATCGGTGAACGCCGGCACGGTCGCCGCGACCAGCGCGCGGCCCTTCGCCAGGTTGGGCGCATAGTTGTCGCACACCGCCGCGACGGTGCAGTTGCGGGTCTTGGCGATGTTCTGGATCAGGGCGCGGCCGCGGTCGCCGGTGCCGATCACCCCCAGCCGGAGGCGATCGCCCGGCTTCGGGTCCGCCCCCGCCGCGAACGCCGCCCACGGCGCCGCCGCCGCCACACCCGTCGCTGCGGTAGCGGCCAGCACGCGATCGAGGAACGATCGCCGCGTCAGGTCGAAATCCTGGGTCATTGCACCTGCATCCTGTTCGAAGAGGGAGACGCCGCCGACGGGCGCGCGAAGCAAAAGCGGAGGCGGCGGTCAGGCGCACCAGCGCGCAGCCGGTCGGCGCGCTCGACATCGGCGACGAGCAGCGCGGTGCTCATCGCCTCGGCCCGCGCGCCGGTGCGCTCGACCGCTACGGTGCAGCAGGCGCCGGTGACGATCGCGCCGTCGCTCGGGCGGATCATCGCGGCGCGCTCCGGCGCATCGACGCCCGCGCCGACGGTCGCCGAGATCGACAGCGACTGGTCGAGCAGCTCGAGCTCGACGAGGCTGCGCTCCGGCGCCAGCGGATGCGGCACCGCGAACGGCCAGCCGCCGCCGAGCGGATGCTCGCCGACCACCGCGAGCGAGCTCTCGCCCGCCGACAGGCATGCCGAGGTGACGCCCGCCGCCCGCAGCGCCGCGCCGGCGCGATCGAGCGCGAAGCCCTTGCCGAACCCGCCGAAATCCAGCGCGAGCGGGCGCGAGGCCTCCAGCCATGCGCCGTCGGGATCGAAGGCGATCGCGCCCCAGGTCGCGCCGGTGCCGCGGTCTGCGGCGGGATCGAACAGCCCCAGCGTCCGCCGGTGCGCCGCCGCAACCTCGACCAGCGCATCGAACAGCAGCGGATCGTCGATCGCGGCGCGGCGCCCGGCGAGCAGCTGCGCGTTGAGCATGGTGACGGGCGAGCGGCGGTGGATGGTCAGCGCGTCGTCGACCGCCGCCACCGCGCGGCGTGCCTGCGCCAGCGCATCGTCCGCACCCGGGCCGAAGCGGTGCAGCTCGACCCGGGTCCCCATCGCCGCAAACCGCTCGACCTTCGCCCGTACCGGCGCGAGGGTCAAGCCTTGATCTCCCATCCGGGCTCGTAGGCGACCGACCACAGCTTGCGCGCTTCGGCGCTCGTCGGCTTGCCGGTGGCGGGGTCGATCGTCAGCAGCTCGCCGGTGCGGTAGGCCATGTTGCCGAGGTGGCAGAGCGTGGTGCTGACATGCCCCTCGGCGATCGGCGAAGCGAGCGCCTTCGCCCGGCCGCGGATCACGTCGACGAAGTTGCCGGCGTGGTAGACGTCGAGCGCCCCCTCGCCCACCGTGCCGGTCGTCTCCGAGCTGGCCGGCGCCGCAACGGTGCGGATCGACTTGCCGGCGAGGTCGTACAGCTCGAAGCCGTTGCGATCGACCACCGCCGATCCCTTGGTGCCGAGCAGCAGCACCCCGCGCCCGCGGCCGTAGCGCGGCATGCCGTTGCAGCTGTTGCCGTCCCAGCGGATCGTCCGATCGCCGTCGTAGACGAGGTCGAGCGCGAGCGAGTCGTACATCTCCCAATCGTCGCCCTGATAGAAGCGCCGCGCGCCGCGGGCGGACACCTTGTTCGGGTAGCGCAGCCCCATCAGCCAGCGCGCGACGTCGAGCTCGTGCATGGCGTTGTTGCAGATCTCGCCAGTGCCGTACTTCCAGAACCAGTGCCAGTTGTAGGGCACGAGGTTGGAGCGATAGGGCCCGCGCGGGCGCGGCCCCTGCCACAGATCCCAGTCGAGGTTCGGCGGCGGCGGGACTTCGCGGCCGCGACCGATCGACCCGCGGTTGTTGGCGTACCAGGTCTGTGCCTCGTAGATGTCGCCCAGCTCGCCCGCGCGGATCAGTTCGGCGAGCTGTTGGGTCTCGCGGCTCGACCGCTGCTGGTTGCCGACCTGAAGCTGGCGGCCGGTGCGCGCCTGCACCGCGACCAGCGCCTCGCCCTCGGCCGGGGCGATGCCGATCGGCTTTTCGAGATAGACGTGGCGGCCGGCATCCATCGCATCGCAGCCGAGCTTGGCATGCCAGTGATCGGGGGTCGCCACGGTGACGATGTCGACGTCCTTGCGATCGAGCAGCCGGCGATAGTCGCGCTCGGTCCGGGGCGCCGGATTGCGGCGGGCGGCGAACTCGGCTGCGCGCTTGGCGAGCACCTGCGAATCGACGTCGACGAAATCGGTGACGGCAACGTTGGGCAGCTTGGAAAAGGCGCTCATGTGCGCCTGGCCGCGGCCGTTCACCCCGACCACCGCCACGCGCAGCCGGTCGTTGGCGCCCTTGATCCGCGCATAGCTGCGCGCGCTCATCGCCAGCCCGAGCGTCGCGCCCGCGCCCCCCAACATCGTGCGACGGTCCAGCATTACTTTTCCCCCTTCAGTTCGCGCAGCTTGATCGAGCGGAAGTCGACACGGTCGCCGTGATCCTGAAGCAGGATCGGGCTTTGCATCGCCTCGCCGAAGCCGGGATTGCCGGCATATTTGCTTTGCGCCACGAGCGCGCGGAATCCCGGCTTGCCGCGCTCGTATTCGACCAGCTTGAAGCCGTTGAGCCAATGCTCGACATGGGCGCCGCGGACGATCAGCCGCGCGCGGTTCCACTCGCCGGGAGGATTGACCCGCTTGCCCGGGCTCGCCGGGTCGGACAGGTTGCGCGCGGGGATCAGGTCGTAGAGCGACCCCAAGGTGCGGTTGCCGTGGCGGCCCATCTTGGCATCGGGATGGCGCGCGTCGTCGAGCAGCTGATATTCCAGGCCCAGCGCGGTGCCGGCCTTCAGCTTGGCGGGATCGAGCGCGTATTTGATGCCGCTGTTGGCGCCCGGCGTCAGGCGGAAATCGACCGACAGCTCGAAATCGCGATAGTCGCGCGTCGTCACCAGATCACCGCCGCCACCGGTGACCGAGAGCACGCCGTCGGCGATCGTCCACCCCTTCGGAACGCCCGCTGCCTGGACGCCGCGCCAGCCGGCGGTGGTGCGACCGTCCCACAGCAGCCGCCAGCCGGCGCTGCGCTCGGCGTCGCTCAGCCGGTTGCTCAGCCAGCCCTGCTGCTCGATCGCCGTCGCGGGCAGCGCGTAGCGCGCCGGGTTCTCGGTGAGGATGCGGACGTTGCGGAAGCGCACCTCGGGCTGGCGGCTCGCGTCGGGAATGGCGTGGACCTGGAAGGCGAGGAAACCACGCGCGTCGGTGTCGTCGACGACGTCGGCGGCGGGCACGCCGTTGACCCAGGTGCGCAGCCGCGGGCCGATCGCCTCGACCCGATAGTGGTTCCAGTCGCCCGACCGGAAGGCGCGCCGCGCCGCGTCGTTGCGGCCGAGCGTGTAGAGCCACTGGCGCCGCTGCTCGTCGTAGATGCCGCCGCTCCAGCCGCGCGGCGACGGGTCGATCTCGGCCTGGTAGCCGTGGACGACGCCGTTGCGATAGTCGGGGCGGCTCTGGCCGCGGATCATCACGCCGGAGTTGAGCGACGGATCGGTCTTGGCATCGAATTCGAGGATGAAATCGCCGTAGCGGGCGTCGGACACCAGCCAGCTGTTCTCCGACCCCGGCGCGGCGCGGCCGACCAGTTCGCCTTCCTGCACCTCGAAGCGCGCCTGCCCGCCGTTGCGATGCCAGCCGGCCAGCACGTCGCGCGGGGTGAGGTCCTGCCAGGGCTCCGCCTGCTGCGCGGGTGCGGCAAGCGGCGGGGCGGCGCCCGCCAGCGGCAGCGACGCGAACACCAGAAATGCGATCCGCCAGACCATGGCGCTTCTCCTCATCCCGGAGCGCGGCAGCGGCCGCGCCAGCCTGTCGCCGGTCCGTGCCGGTCGATCCTTGTCCCCAGCCATAAAATCTGGTCGGGCCACATGCAAGTGCCTGTCAGACATTGCGCTTCGCATTTCCCGGGCAGGGTTGACGGCGGCGCGGACAAGGCGAAGGAGAGGCAAGGCGGGGCGGCCCTGCAGGATCGAGACGAGGAAGCGCATGCGAGCGGCGGACGGCGGTGGCAAACTCTACAGCAGGATCGCGCAGGCCATCATCACCGACATCGCCAACGGCGTGTATCCGGTGGGCACGCGGCTCCCCGCCGAGCGCGACCTGACCGAGCGGTTCCAGGTCAGCCGCCCGACCGTGCGCGAGGCGATGATCGCGCTGGAGATGCAGGGGCTGGTCGAGGCGCGCAAGGGATCGGGCGTGTTCGTGCTCGCCTCCTCCACGGTGGAGGTCGACGAGGCGCTCGACATCGGCGCGTTCGAGATCACCGAGGCGCGCCGACTGCTGGAAGGCGAAGTCGCCGCGGTCGCCGCGACCGAGATCACCGAGGCGCAGCTTGCCGAACTGCGTGGGCTGCTCGCGCGGATGGACGCGGACGACACCAGCATCGCCGAGGACGCCGACCGCCGCTTCCACATCGCGATCGCCGAAGCGACGGGCAATGCGGTGATCATTTCGGCCGTCACCGACTTCTGGGACATGCGCTTCCGCTCGCCACTCGCGCGCGAGGTGCTGCTCAAGGCCGGCAGCCTGGGTACGGAGAACCGCCTCGCCGAACACGGCCGTATCCTGAACGCGCTGGAAGCGCGGTCGCCGGTGGATGCGCGCAACGCGATGCGCGACCACCTCGCCCGCGTGATCGACCACCTGCTCGACGTCACCGAGACCGAAGCCGTCGAGCGCGCCCGCGCCGAAACCGACCAGCGCCGCCGCGCCCTCGCCCGCCGCTCGGTCTGAACCGACGGGTAGTCGGGCTCTTCCCTCGGGCTGACCACTCCCCTTTTCGTAAATAACTCTCGGGCGCTCGTGGCGACACGGGCGTGCGATGTCGCACGTCCTGCGCACCCGGCCTGACCCACCGGCCCAGCAGACTGGCCGATATGTAAGACGCTATTGTCATGCATCCTGCGCGATGATACCTGACCTGTCAGACAACGAAGAGTGTCGGCAGGCTGATCCCGGGCGGCAGCGCCTGCGCCCCCGGGTCCATCGGGAGAGGGGATATGGGTTGCGACCGAACCAAGCGTCGGCTGCTGTTTTCCGCAAGCGTCCTGGGGCTGGCGATCACGCCACCCGCCGCCGCGCAGACGAGCGCCCCGCCCGCCGCTGAGCCGTCTGCCGCCGGGACGGCGCCGCAGGACGCACCGTCCGAGGAGGCGACTTCCGAGGGTAACATCATCGTCACCGGCTTCCGCGCCGCGCTCGACAACGCGCTCGCGCTCAAGCGGCAGGAAACCGCCGCGGTCGACAGCATCGTCGCCGAGGATATCGGCAAGTTCCCCGACTCCAACCTGGCCGAGTCGATGCAGCGCATCCCCGGCGTGGCGCTGTCGCGCGGCGACGGGGGCGAGGGACGCAACATCTCGGTGCGCGGGCTCGGATCGCAGTTCACCCGCGTGCGGATCAACGGCATGGAAGGCGTGTCGCAGGTCAGCGGCAGCGACATCCGCGGCGGTGTCGCCTCGGGCCGCTCGTTCGACTTCGTCACCTTCCCGACCGAGATCTTCTCCAGCCTGTCGGTGCGCAAGACGCTGTCCGCCGACGTCGAGGAAGGATCGCTGGGCGCCACGGTCGACCTGCGCGCGCCCAAGCCGTTCGACCAGAAGGACGACTTCGTCTTCTCCGGCACCGCGCGCGGCATCTATGGCGACATCGCCAAGGAGGTCGATCCGCGGCTGTCGGCGCTCGTCTCCAAGAAGTTCGGCGACCGTTTCGGCGTGCTCGGCAGCATCGCCTATTCGAACCGCCACATCGACGAATACGCCTATTCGGCGGTCGACGTCCTGCCCTCCTACGTCGCGGGCCAGGCGCAGTCGGTGACGCTGCCCGGCGCGAGCGGGCCGACCAGCATCCTGTTCCCCTATTGCACGCCCGTCGGCTACACCTTCGGCGGCGTGCCGGTGTCGAGCCCGGCACCCGGCTATGCCAACAGCGGCAACCCGGTGGGTGCCGACGCCAACAACTGCAGCACCGGCAACCCGCGCACCAGCACGCAGGAAGCCTATGACTATATCATGAGCCGCACCGGCGTGTCCGGGCGCCCCGGCGGCGGCGTGTTCCTGCCGCGGCTGCCACGCCCGGTAAAGAACAGCCAGGAGCAGCAGCGCCTCGCCGGATCGCTGACGCTGCAATGGAAGCCGAGCGACGCGACCGACATTTCGATCGACGGGCTCTATTCGCGCTTCAAGGTCGACCGACTCGACACGATGCTCGACGCGCGCTCGATGGGCCGCACCGCGTCGAACAACGGCCAGCCGATGATGTCGATCCGCGACATCGAGGTCGACGAGAACGGATCGCTGATCCACGGCCTGTGGGACGGCGTCGACCTGCGATCGGAAATGCAGGACGAGCATTTCACCTCGACCTTCCGCCAGGTGAACCTCAACTTCGACCACCGCTTCTCGGACAGCTTCCGGCTTTTCGGCCTCGCCGGCATCAACGATTCCAGGCTCGACGTCGATCGCCTGCAGGTGGCGATGGACGCCAACGACACCGACGATTTCTCGATCGACTTCCGCGACGACCCGGACCTGCCGACCATCGGCTACGGCATCGACCTCACCGATCCGGCGAACTTCCGCTACGGCCCGCCGCTGCCCGACGGCACGCAGCAGGGCCAGATCTCCAACTTCATCCGCCGCAACACCATCGTCAGCAAGACCTTCGAGCTGAACGGCGAGTGGGAGGCGGCGCCGGACTTCACGGTGCAGCTGGGCGGCCAGTATCGCACCAACAAATACACCGCCCGCGAACGCCAGCTGGTCCCCGCCCAATCCTTGCCGCAGATGCTGCCGGCGGGCGTGTCGCTCGCCGACATCACCTTCGTGACGAAGGGCGTGGGCAAGAACCTCAACGGGCAGATGCAGGATTTCCTCGCGATCGACCCGGACAAGTTCCGCAGCGCGGTGAACTTCGACAGCTACCAATATTGCAACGTCGAATGCGCCCGCGGCGCCTATGGCGGCGTCAACGAGAAATACGCCTCCGGCTATCTGATGGTGAAGTTCGACACGGAGAATATCCTGCCCTTCGCCCTGCGCGGCGACGCGGGCGTCCGCTACGTCCACACCAATCTCGACACCTACGGCGGCATCCCGGTGGCCGCACCCGCGGGCTCGCCCTACCCGTCGACCTACCTGATCTCGACGGTGGCGCGGTCGTACGAGGATTGGCTGCCGTCGATGAACCTGGCGCTCGACGTCACGCCCGAGCTCATCGCGCGCTTTTCGGCGGCGCGGGTGATGTCGCGCCCGTCCTACGGACAGCTGATCCCCAGCGGCAGCGCCAACATCGTCATCCGCACCGCGTCGATCAACAATCCCTATCTCGACCCGATCCGCGCCAACACCTTCGACGCCTCGCTCGAATGGTATTTCGCGCCGGGATCGCTGCTGTCGGTCGCCTATTTCTACAAGGATATCGAGACTTATATCCAGAACACCAACCAGCTGGTCCCCTTCCGCGATCTGGGGCTGCCGCTGTCGCTGCTCACGGGCACCGGCACCGGGGTGACGCCCGACGAGCTGTTCAGCGTGACGCGCAGCAACAACACCGACGGCGGACCGCTGCGCGGGTTCGAGGTGAACCTCCAGCTGCCTTTCCGCTTCCTGCCCGGCGCGCTCAGCAACTTCGGCCTGCTCGCCAACTTCACCCGCGTCCGCTCGAACATCGACTATATCATTTCGCCGACGCTCACCCGCACCGCGCCGCTCGTCGGCCTGTCACCCGAAACCGCCAGCGGCACGCTCTATTACGAGGATGCGAAGTTCAGCATCCGGTCGACGGTGAACTATCGCTCGGCGTTCCTCACCGGCATCCCCGGGCCGACCGACAGCGACGCGAACGGCAACGCGAGCTCGATCTTCGTCGACGCCTCCGCCTCGTACAACCTGAGCGACCACATCAAGCTGATCGCCGAGGTGTCGAACATCACCAACGAGACCAATCGCCTCTACACCGACACGACGCGCAAGGACCCGCTCTATACCGCCTATTTCGGGCGCACCTTCGCCCTGGCGGTCAATTTCCAGTTCTGAGCGCCGGGATGGGGGACTTCCCCGCCCCTTGTCCCGGCCTTGCGCAATTATCAGATGATCGAGCGACGACGATGCCGAACGGCGCAGTAGGCCCAGACGGCCGGAGAGGGCAGACAGTGGTGTTGATGACCGAAACGATGCGCTGGTTCGGCCCATCGGATCCGGTGGGCCTGCGCGACATCCGCCAGGCGGGCGCACGCGAGGTGGTGACCGCGCTGCACGAGATCGCCAACGGCGAGGTCTGGCCCCAGGCGGCGATCGCGGCGCGGCGGCAGGCGATCGAGGCGGCCGGGCTCGGCTGGTCGGTGGTCGAGAGCCTGCCGGTCGACGAGGCGATCAAGACGCGCGGCGCCGGTTGGGAGGCGCTGGTCGACAACTACCGCCAGAGCCTCGCCAATCTGGCGGCGTGCGGCATCCGCACCGTCACCTACAACTTCATGCCGGTGCTCGACTGGACGCGCACCGACCTCGCCTGGGAACTGCCCGACGGGGCGCTGGCGCTGCGCTTCGAGATCGAGGCGGTCGCCGCCTACGACCTCCACATGCTGCGGCGGCCAGGGGCGGAAAGCGACTATCCCCCGGCCCTGGTCGAGCGTGCCGCGCGGCGCTTCCACGGGATGGACGATGCCGAGCGCACCCGGCTCGAACGCACGATCATCGCCGGGCTGCCGGGCAGCGAGGAGACCTTCACCGCCGAGCGGTTCCGCGACGCGCTGGCGCAGTACGACGGCATCGACGCCGAGGCGCTGCGCGCCAACCACGTCGCATTTCTGGAGGCGGTGTGCCCGCTGGCCGACGAACTCGGCATCCAGCTGGTCGTCCATCCCGACGACCCGCCCTTCCCGCTGTTCGGGCTGCCGCGCGTGGTCAGCACCGAGGCGGACGTCGCGGCGCTGTTCCGCGCCGTCCCCAACCGGTCGAACGGGCTGTGCTTCTGCGCGGGATCGTTCGGCGTGCGCGCCGACAACGACCTGCCCGGCATGATCGAGCGGCTGGGCGAGCGCATCGGCTTCCTCCACCTCCGCTCGGTGCGGCGCGAGGGCGAAGGCGGCTTCCACGAGGCGGCGCATCTGGAGGGCGACGCCGGCATGGCCGCGCTGGTCGCCGCGATCCACGCGCTGCAACGGCGCGAAGGGCGGTCGATCCCGATGCGGCCCGATCACGGCCACCAGATGCTCGACGACCTGACGAAGCAGACGCTGCCGGGCTATTCGCTGCTCGGGCGGATGCGCGGGCTCGCCGAGCTGCGCGGGCTGGAACGCGGCATTGTCCATGCCGGCGGCGGGGCGGGCTGAGGCTGCCGCACGCGCCCTAACCGCTCGCAGGATCGGACGGATAGAGGCCTCCGATCGGCGCGACGCCATTTGCGTGCATCCACGCGATCCGCTTGCAAAGCCACGGGAAACCCGCAAGAACCGGCGCATGCTACTGCGCGCCCGATGCCCCTAGCGGACCCCGTGGCAGTGGCGGTGCCGGTGCGCGACGAAGCGGCGCTGCTGCCGGGGCTGCTTGACGCCCTCGCCCGCCAGACCGGCGCCCCGGCGTTCACGCTGTGCCTGTTCTTCGACAACTGCCGCGATGCCAGCGCAGAACGGGTGGCGTCGCTTGCCGATGGTCTGCCCTATCCGATCCGCAGCGCGCGCTGCGACCGTGGCGGCGAGCCCAACGCCGGCCTCGCCCGCCGACAGGCGATGGCGCTGGCCGAGACGGTCGCGCGCGACGGGATCCTGCTGACGACCGACGCCGACGGTGCGCCCGCGCCCGACTGGATCGCCGCCAATCTGTCAGCGCTGAAGGCGGCGGACGTCGTCGCGGGGCGGATCCTGCGCCAACCGGGGGCGCCGTCGGCGATGCAGGACCGGCTCGAGGCCTATTACGACCGGCTCCACGCGCTGCGCCGCAGCCTCGACCCGGTCCCCTGGGACGCGCACCCCGGCCACCACTGGACCAGCGGCGCCAGCCTGGCGATGCGCGCGGCAAGCTATCGCCGGCTCGGCGGGTTCGCCGCGGTGCCGAGCGGCGAGGATGCCGCGCTGGGCGATGCCGCGGCGCGCGCCGGTCTTCGCGTCCGGCGCGACGCCGCGGTCGTCGTCCACACCTCCGCGCGGCGGGCGGGACGTGCCGGCGGCGGGCTCGCGACGACGCTGGCGGCCTTCGACGCGGCGGGCGGAATGCCGACGGTCGCGCATCCCGACGACGAGGCGTGGCGCTATCGCATGCACGCGCACGCGCGGCTTCTGCACGGGACCGGCGGCTATGACGCGCTGGCGGCCGAACTGCGCCTGCCGCTCGCAGAAGTTGACCAGGTCGCGGCCGAATGCCGCAACGGCGAAGCCTTTGCCGCGCGGATCGTAGGCGCGCCGCCGGGGGGCATGCGAGCGGTCGGCCTCGGCCATGCCGAACGCGCGATCGCGGCGCTGGAACAATCGGGATGGCGGGGAGCAGCATGACGGCGACGATCGAGCGGGCGGACATCGCCGCGCTCACCGGGCAACTGGCGCAGTTCGACGATCCGCGTGACGATGCCGCGCGGCTGGCGCTGCTGCGCACGCTCTACGCGGTCGGGCGCCACGACCTGCCGCTCGGGCGGGTGTTCGAGGGCCATGTCGACGCGCTCCAGATCGTCTCGCGCTACGGGACCTCCGCGCAGCGCACGGCGGCACACGCCGCGGCACGCGAGGGGGCGGTGTTCGGCGTGTGGAACGCCGACGATCCCGAGGCGCCCGCCACGCTCGCCGACCTGCGGCTGTCGGGGGGCAAGGCCTTCGCCTCGGGCGCGGGCATCGTCACCCATGCGCTCGTCAGCGTCGATGCCAAGGGGGGACGCCAGCTGCTGCTCGTCGATCTCGCCGGCGCGCCGCCCGCGATCGACCGCAGCTGGTGGCGGGTGACGGGGATGCAGCGGTCGGAGACGCATCGCGTGCGCTGGGACGCGGCACCGCTGCCGCCCGCCGCCGCGATCGGTGCACCGGGCGACTATGTCCGCGAGCCGTGGTTCAGCGGCGGCGCGCTGCGCTTCGCCGCGGTGCAGGCCGGCGGGATCGCCGCGGTCGTCGACCAGGTGCGCGATCATCTCGTCGCCGCCGGCCGCGCGGACGACCCGCACCAGGCGGTGCGGCTCGCCGACCTCTTCCTCGCCGCACAAGGCGCGGCCGATGCCGTGGCGGCGGCCGCGCACGGCTGGCAGGACGACGCCGTCGAGCGCACCCTGGCCGGCGTCGCCGCCGCCCGCGTCGCCGTCTATCAGGCGGGCGAGCGGGTGCTGATGCTGGCGCAGGCGGCGGTGGGGGTCCAGGCGATGTTCCTCGACCATCCGCTCGCCGCGACGCTCGCCGACCTCGCCGTCTATCTCCGCCAGCCGGGTCCGGACGCGCAGCGGACCCGGACCGGCGCGGCCGTCGCCGCCGGCCTGCTGACGCCGACGCTGTGAGGTGCGATCCGTTCGCCGCGCGCCGGGCCTGGGTGGTGGCGCCGCATCCCGACGACGAGACGATCGGCGCCTGGGCGCTGATGCGCCGGCTCGCCCGCGGCGGCGCGCAGATCTGGGTGGCGGTGGTGAGCGACGGCGGCGCCTCGCACCCCGGCAGCCGGAGCTGGCCGCCGGCACGGCTGATCCGCGCGCGCCGGCGCGAGACGCTGCGGGCGATGGCGACGCTGGGGCTGGCGCCGTCGCGGGTGCGTTTCCTCGACCTGCCCGACGGCGCGCTGGAGCCCGAGCGCGTCCGCCGCAGCCTCGGCCGGGCGCTGCACCGCATGCCCGCCCCCGAGCTGATCGTCGGTCCGGTGCCCGACGACGCGCACGGCGACCATCGCGCGGTGGCGGCGGCGCTGCGGCAGCTGCCGCGCCGCGGCGCGCATCGGCTCGGCTACCGCGTGTGGCCGGCAGAGCCGCGGATCGCGGCGAAGGGGCCGCACGTGCGGCTCGACGGATCGGCGATGACGGTCAAGCGGCGCGTCGTCCGTAGCTATCGCACCCAGGCGGGCGCCATCGCCGACAGCGCGACCGGCTTCACCATGACGCCGCGCCACCTGCGCGCGTTCGTGCGCCCGGACGAGCGCTTCGTGGTGCTGGCATGACGGCGATCGGCCTCGCCGGCTTCGAGGCGAAGTTCGCCGGCGACCCCGATCCGTGGTCGACGTGGAGCGACCGCGACGAGGCGGTCAAGCGCGCCGCGATCCTCCACGCGCTGGGCGATAGCGTCGTCGGGCGGGTGCTCGAACTGGGCGCCGGCAACGGCTCGAACAGCCGCTCGCTCGCGCGCCGCGCGCTGCGGCTCGATGCGACCGAGGCGACCCGCGAGGGCACGCGCCTGGTCGCCGAGGCGATCCGCAACCAGGCCCCCCGCGCCCGCGCCAGCCGGCTGGTCGCCCCGGCACCGCCGCCGCGCGCCTGCTACGACGCCGTCGTGATCGCCGAGTTGCTCTATTACCTCGAACCGCGCGCGATGGCGGTGCTGGCGCGGGACGTCGCCCGTAGGCTGCGCCCTGGGGGCACGCTGGTGCTCGCCCACCACCGCATCACCTTCTACGACTTCGCGCAGCATGCCGAAGGCATCCACGCGCGCTTTCTTGACGACACCGGCCTGGCATGGCGGCAGCGGACGGTCCGCCGCACGGATCGGTGGACCGTGCTCGCCTGCCGACCGGCGGGCGCTCCGCGGACCTGCTGAAGACTCGACCCATCTCTCGCCGCCGACGGAACACACCGGTTTCTCGCGCTTTACCGACGGACAGCCTCCCGAGGATCGTACCGTCGCCATGAAGAACGTCGCCGCAGCCCTGTTTCTGGTCGCCCTGAGCGGCACCGGTGCGATGGCGGGACCGGGATCGCGCGACGTCCGCGCAGCCCGTCCTTCCGCGCCCGACCTGCACCGGCTCGACCTGCGGCTGACCGAGCAGGCACCGCGCGCCGAGAGCCCGCGCTGGCGGCTGGGCGAGCTCGACGAGCCGGTCGCCGAGGAGGACGACTCCGTCGTGCGCTGGGGCTGGAAGAAGGTGACGCTGAAGCTTCCGCTCGGCGGCACGCCCTGATCGCGGCGGCCCGCGCGGACGGTCGAGCGGGCGATGGGCTATAGTTCGAGGACGGCGCGCCGCGAGCGCCTCGTCGCCGCAGGGGCGGTGGCGGTGCTGCACGGCATCGTCGGACTGGCGCTGGTCACCGCGCTGGCGTTCGCACCGGGCCCGCAGGAAACGCCGTCGCTGCGCACCTTCGACGTCGCGCCGCCTGCACCGCCCCCGCCCCCGGCAATCGAACCGGCACCCCGCCCGCAGCCGGAACGCGGCGCGGCGGCACCCGCGAACCGCCGCGCCCGGCCCACCGAGCTGGTCGCGCCGCCACCGGTAGTTCCGGTACCGGCCCCGATCGCGGCGGCGCCGATCGCCGGCACGGGGAGCGAGGCGGCCGCCGGCGCTGCGCCCCTGCCGGGGCCCGGCACCGGCGCGGGCGGCGTGGGAGAGGGGACCGGCAGCGGCACCGGGGGCACGGGAACGGGGAGCGGCGGCGGCCGGCGGGCGATCCTGCTGCGCGGCGCCATCCGCGACTCCGACTATCCGCGCGCCGCCCGCCGCGCCCGCGTAGAGGGGAGCGTGACCGTCCGCTTCACCGTCGGCACCGACGGGAGCGCGACCGGGTGCCGCATCGCGCGATCGAGCGGGTCGGCCGAGCTCGATACCGCGACCTGCCGGCTGATCGAGACGCGCTACCGCTACGCCCCGGCGCGCGACGCGGCGGGTCGGGCGGTGGCGGAGCTGCGCGGCTGGCGGCAGGACTGGTGGCTGGAACCGCGCGGCGGCTAGTGCGCGCGGTCGGCGCGCACCAGCTCGACGACCTCGAACGCGTAGCTGCGCCAGCCGCGCATCGCCGCGGCCTCCACCGCCGCCTGCTGCTTGCTCCGCGCCTCGCGCAGCGACTTGGCGTGTCCCCAAAACACCTCGGTCTTGCCGTTGGCCAGTTCGGCGACGATCCGCCAATAATGGGTGAAGGCGATCGCGGTGGGGCCGATCGTCTTGACGTAGCCGTCGGAGAGCGTCGCGGTCAGATAGTGTTTCTTCGCCACGGCCGGGCGCTACGCCGGCCGCGGCGGCGCTGTCCAGCAGGGCGCGCCAGGACCAGGGCCAGCTGCGTCAGAACCAGCTGCGAATACCGAGCACGAGGCTGATCGCCGACGCCCGCTCCCCTTCGGCGCGGGCGAAGCGCGCGGTCTCGCCGAGCTTCCGCTCCCACGACAGACCGACATAGGGTGCGACCGTGCGCCGGATCTCGTAGCGCAGCCGCAGCCCCAGCTCGGCGCTGCTCAACCCCGAGCCGATGCCTTGCGCGGGCATGTCCTGCGCGGCGAGGTTGAGCTCGGCACGCGGCTGGAGGATCCAGCGCTGGGTGACGCGCAGGTCGTGATAGCCCTCGACGCGGGCGAGCACGTCGCCCTTGTCGGACACGAACAGCGCCGCCTCGACATCGAACCAATAGGGGGCGAGCCCCTCGACCCCCAGCACCGCATAGGCCCGCGACGGATCGGGCCGCAGGTCGTAGCGGACGCCGGCCTGGAGGTTCCAATAAGGATCAATCGCGCGGCTGTAGAGCGCCTGCACCTCGGCGGCCTCGGGACGCCGGCCGAAGGCGCCCTCCCCCTCGCTCTTGAGCGTCAGCCGGTGGATGTCGCCGCCCAGCCACGCCTCGCCGTCCCAGCGATAGCCGTCCCGGCCGCGATGCGCCCGGACTTCGGCGAGGTTCACCGTCACCTGCGAGAAGACGCCGCCGCCGTGGTCGCTCCGCAGCGCAGCGCGGCTCTCCGCCATCGCCGCGGCGCCGTAGGTGCGGTCGGCGTAATGATCGGTGGGCGGCGCCGGCGCGAGCGCGTTGCCGGCGGGGAGTGCGGTGCCGGCCGGCACGTCCGGCTCCGACGGCGGGTGCGCCATCGTCGCATGGTCCATCGCCGGATGATCCATCGGCCCGGTGTCCGTCGCGGGATGATGCGCGTGCCGGTGCTGCGTCGGCGCGACGGCGGGGGCGACGGGCGCTGGGGGATGCCGGTGTGGCGCCGGGGCGGGCTCGGCCGGCGCAGGATGGTGCGCGTGGCCGTCCGGCATCGCCATGCCGTGCGGGGTCTGCGCCGCGGCGGGTGCCGCGAGCACCACCAAGGCGCCCGCGATCAGGGGGGCGATCATGCCGCGTCTCCGCGCGGACGCACGCCCACCACCCGCATCATCCCGGCATGCATGTGGAGCAGCAGGTGACAGTGGAACGCCCAGTCGCCGAGCGCGTCGGCGGTGAGGTCGAAGGTCGCGGTGCCGCCGGGCTGGACGACCAGCGTGTGCTTGCGCGGGGCATGCGCGCCCTTGCCGGTCACCAGCTCGAAGAAATGGCCGTGGAGATGGATGGGATGGCCCATCATCGTGTCGTTGACCAGCGTCACGCGCACGCGCTCGCCTTCGAGGAACGGGATCGGCTCGCGGGCGTCGCTCAGCTTCACCCCGTCGAACGACCACATGTAGCGTTCCATGTTGCCGGTGAGGTGGATCTCCAGCGAACGGTCGGGCGCGCGTACGTCCGGATTGCGATCGACTGCGACCAGATCGCGATAGGTCAGGACGCGGTGGCCGACGTCAGCGAGGCCCTGGCCAGGGCTGTCGGTGCGGTCGACCGGCATCGGTGCGATCGTCTGGACGCCCGGCCCCATCGTCACGCCGGGCGCGTTCGCCGGGTCGCGCATCGCCATGCTGTGCCTTTCGGGCGCCGGCGCCGCGGCAGGATCGGACGAAGGCGCGTGGCCCATTGCAGCGTGGCCCATCGCGGCGTGGTCCATGCCCGCATGGCCCGTCGCGGCGTGGTCGGGCGCGGCAGCGTCGCTGCCGGCGGCGCTGCCCGGCATGTCCATCCCCATGTCCTTCATCGTCGCGAGCGGGCGACGGCGCAGCGGCGGGACTTCGGCCGTCATTCCGGGCCGCGGCGCGAGCGTCGCGCGCGCCATGCCCGATCGGTCCATGCTTTCCGCGACGATCGTATAGGCGCGGTCGTCGGGCGGGGTGACGATCACGTCGTAGGTCTCGGCCGTGCCCATCTGGAATTCGTCGACGGTGACGGGGCGGACGTCCTGCCCGTCCGCCTGGACGATCGTCAGCGGCAGCCCGGGGATGCGGATGTTGAAGAAGGTCATCGTCCCGGCGTTGACGAAGCGCAGCCGTACCCGCTCGCCCGGGCGGAACAGCGCGGTCCAGTTGTCGGCGACGCCGTGGCCGTTGACGAGGTAGCGATAGGCCGCGCCGGTGACGTCGGCGATGTCGGTCGGGTCCATCCGCATCGCGCCCCAATGCAGCCGCTCGGCGAGCGACTGGTCCTCGCCGCGCAGCAGCCCCGCCAGCGTCTGCTTCTGGTAGTTGAAATAGCCGCCCTGCTGCTTGAGGCGGCGGAAGACCTGGTGGGGATGGCCGTCGGTGTGGTCCGACAGCACCAGCACATGCTCGCGGTCGAAGGCGATGCGATCCGGCCCGGAGGGATCGATGACGATCGGGCCGTAGAGCCCCTCCTGCTCCTGCATGCCCGAGTGGCTGTGGTACCAATAGGTCCCCGCCTGGACGATCGGGAAGTCGTAGACGAAGCTGGAGCGCGCCGGAATGCCGGGAAAGGACACGCCCGGTACGCCGTCCATCTCGGCAGGCAGCAGCAGCCCGTGCCAGTGGATCGAGCTCTGTTCGTCGAGATCGTTCTGCACGGTCACGCGCAGCCGCTGGCCCTCGCGCAGCCGCAGCAGCGGCGCCGGCACGGTGCCGTTGACGCCGACCGCATGGCTGTGACGGCCGTCGATCGTCATCCGCTGGCGGGCGATGGTGAGCGCGATGTCCTCGCCCGACAAGGCTGGCAGCGGCGCAAGGCCGGCGCTGCCCGATCGCGCCCAGGCCGGCAGCCACCTCGGCAGCGCCAGCCCCGCCCCCGCCAGTGCGCCGCCCCGCAGCAGGCTTCTGCGGTCGAAAAAGGAACGGGTCGGCATGACGAGAATCCGGGTTGCGAGCGGTGCCGCAGCGCTAGCGGTTCACATCGTGTCAGGGTCAAGTGGGATGTGATGGAGCGCGCCATCAAGCGCCGGCACTGGAAGAGGCGGCACTGGAGAATGGTGCAAGACGGAGCTTTATCGCCTCGGCCTTCAGGCTACCGCAGTCCTATCGTCGCCCTCTGCCGGGTCGAGCAGGGGCGACGGAGAGGATACGATGGTCAGTTCCCTGGCCGAGGTCGTCCACATGGCCTCGCACCCACGCGCAGCCGGCGATCGCCCGCTGCGCAAGGAGGCCGAGGCCGACGCCTCGAACGGAAGCACCGCGCTCGCCGCCTTCGTGCAGGGGATCGGGCGCGACCTCGGTGCGGATGGTGTGTTCGCCGCCGCAGAAGCCGACGGGCTGCCGGGGCTGTTGTTCGCGGGCGGCGCGTGCGATCCGCGGCACGGCCGCTTCCACCCGCAGGCGGCCGTCGCGCGGCTGCCCGCAGCCGGACCCGCGCTACCGATCTGGACGGTGCTCGACGAGACGGCGGGCGGCGGGCGGCTGCTCACGCTGCGAATCGCGGCGGAGGGCGACGCGATATTGCTCGGCTTCTGGTTCGCGCCGGGATCGCGCGTGCTGCAGCGACGGGCGCACCGCCGCGCGATCGGGCTGGCCTCCGCGATCGGCGCGACAATCGCCTTGTGGCGCAGCGACCGCGCCAACCACGCCAAGGCGCAGACCTTCGCGGCGGCCCTCGATTCGGTCCAGCATGGCGCCATCCTCCTTGATCGCGCGACGCACGTCCGCTTCGTCAACGCGGCCGCACGTGCGCTCCTGGCGCGTTGCGACGGCGTGCATCTCCACGGCCGGATGCTGTGCGCCGAGCGGATGGGCGACACCGCGCGGCTCCAGACCGCGCTGTCGCACGCCGCGATGGCGCATGCCGTCCGCAGCCAGCCGGCCGACCTGGTGGTGACGATCCGGCGCAAGGCCGGCCGTCCGCTGATCGCCGCGATCGTCCCGCACGGCGTGGGGCACGCGCCGCAGTGGCTCGCCGCGAGCCTGTTCCTGTTCGACCCGGACGAGGACCTCGACGGCCGGATCGAGCCGGCCTGCCGCCTCTACGCGCTGTCGCCGGTCGAGACGCGGCTCGCCTGTCGGCTCGCGAGCGGCGCCTGCCTGACCGAGGCCGCCATCGCGCTCAACGTGCGCGAACAGACCGCGCGCTCCTATCTCAAGCAGATCTTCGCCAAGACCGGCACCCACCGCCAGGCCCAACTCGTCGCGGTCCTGCTCCGAAGCGCGGTGCGCACGGCGGCCGGGCGCTATGCGCCGCTCGCATGACTCCCCTCAAATCGGGGGAGCGAATCTCCCGCTTCGGGGCAGATCGGACGGCGTGGAAAGCCCAGGGCTGCGCGGGTGTCGAATGCTCGACGCCGCACCGTCGCGCCGGATCGGCAGGGGGCCGAGGGACGACGTCGCGAACCGCCAAGTTGAGGAAGCCGAGCCATGAAAGTGCAACTCCTTCGTTCCTGCTCCATCGCGGCGCTGCTGATCGTAGCTCCTGCCGTCCAGGCGCAGGATACCCACGCCGGGCAGACCGCCGCCAATGGCGGTTCCACCGCCACCACCGAGAAGACGCTGAACGTCACGGACAGCGGCAACGACAACTCGACGACCGACAAGTCGCTCAACGTCGCCGACAGCGCCAACGACAGCTCCACCACCGACAATTCGCGCAACGTGGCGGACAGCGGCAACGACAATTCCACGACCGACAAGTCGGTCAATATCGCCGACAGTGGCAACGACAGCTCGACCACCGACAACTCGCGCAACGTGGCGGACAGCGGCAACGACAGCTCCACGACCGACAAGTCGCTCAACATCGCCGACAGTGGCAACGACAGCTCCACCACCGACAACTCGCGCAACGTGGCGGATAGCGGCAACGACAATTCGGATAACTCGCTCAACGTCGCCGACAGCGGCAATGACAGCTCGACCACCGACAATTCGATCGACGTAGCCGATAGCGGCAACGACAATTCCGCGACCGATAACTCCGTTGCCGACAGCGGGAACGACAACTCGACCACGGACAACTCGGTCGATGTGGCCGACAGCAACAACGACAATTCCGACCATTCCGACAACTCGGCCACCGACAACTCCGTCGACGTAGCCGACAGCAACAACGACAACTCCGACCATTCCGACAACTCGACCACCGACAAATCCGTCGACGTAGCCGACAGCGGCAACGACAATTCCGACCACTCCGACAATTCGACGACCGACAACTCCGTCGACGTGGCCGACAGCAACAACGACAACTCCGACCACTCGGACAACTCCGCCGACAATTCGGTCGCGACGACGGACAGCTACAACACCGACAACTCGATCGCGGACTCCTCCACCTCGACCGGGACGGCGTCGTCCAGCCAGGTGTTCGGCGACAACGCGATGGTCGCGAGCTCGACGCTTTCGAGCTATGTCACCGGCGTCACCGTTCACTACCCGGGCAGCGATGCGGACGGTCCGGTCGCCGACAACAGCCTGACGGTGAGCGGCAGCGCCTATCAGAACTTCGCCGGCATGAACGCGCAGAACCAGAACACCGGCATCGGCGCGTCGCAGAACGCGAGCGTCAGCGTCGCGGTGTCCACCGGCGACATCGCCTTCTGATCGGATGCATCCGGCCGGCGGCCCCGTGGTCGCCGGCCGCTTCAGGAGGGAGGACGACATGCCGATCGCAGGCTTCATGTCCGCAGGCGCCGCGCTGGCGATGGTGCTATTCGGGAGCGGGACGGCTGCCGCGCAGGAAGCGCCGGCGCCCGCCGCCTTCGCGGCGCCCGTCGTCAGCGAGGACGCGCTGGGGACGATCACCGGCCGCGAGGACGTCCAGCAGCACGCCACCGCCACCCAGAACGCCGGGGTCGCGCACAACAGCGTCGGCGACAATGCGCGGACCGGCGACGCCAGCGTCGCCGGCAAGGCGTTCCAGAACCTGTCGGGGCTGTCGATCGTCAACGTCAACACCGGCAACAACGTCGCGATCAACGCGGCGATGACCGTCAACATCGCGCTCGCCCCGCAGCCGTGATCAGGCTGCGGCTCCTGCTGGTCGCGGCGATGCTGCCGGCGTGCGCGATCGTCCCGGCCGCGGGGCAGCCGGCGCGCTTCCTGGCCTCGCCGGGGCCGGTGGGCGACTATACGGTGCCGGTGCGCAGCGTCCAGGCGCGCAAGTTCACCGGCGTGATCCGCCAGCGCTACGACTTCAGCTGCGGGTCGGCCGCGCTCGCGACACTGCTGCGCCATCACTACGACTTCGGCGTGGACGAGGCGGCGGTGTTCCGCGGCATGTGGGCGAGCGGCGACCGCGCGCAGATCCGCCGGCTCGGCTTCTCGCTGCTCGACATGAAGCGCTGGCTGTCGAGCCGCGGACTGCCGGCGGACGGCTACAAGGTGTCGCTCGATCAGATCGAGAAGACCGGCATCCCCGGCATCGCGCTGATCGCGGTGCGCGATTATCGCCACTTCGTCGTGGTGAAGGGGGTGCGCGGGCAGGACGTGCTGCTGGGCGATCCGTCGCGCGGAGTCCTGGTGATGCGCCGCGCCGCGTTCGAGAAGCACTGGAACGGCATCTACTTCGCGCTGGCGGACGCACAGGTCGAGGCGCGGCGCTCGTTCAACCGCGGCGACCAGTGGCTCGCCTTCCCGCGCGCACCCGCCGGCAACGGGTTCAGCGCGCCCGTCAGCCAACAGGCGCTGTCGATCACCGCGCCTTTCTATGGAGACACCGGATGACCGGGTTGCTTGCGCTGGCGCTGGTGCCGGCGGCGCTGTTCGGGGCGATGCCCCTTCCCGATATCAAGCTGGCGGAGCAGCGCGGCGGCTTTCGCCTTCCGAACGGCGTCGACGTGGCGATGACCGTCCAGACCCAGACTGCGCTCGACGGCGCGGTGGTGCTGCGCAGCGTGTTCCGCCTCGACAGCGGCCAGCCGAGCTTCGTCGTCTACACCCCGCGCGAAGGCGAGACGATCGCCTCACCCAGCGCCGGCTCCCGGGATGCCACCGATGCGAGCGCCCGGACGCAGGTCCGCTACGACAGCCGCGGCGGGATCCAGATCACGCCCGGCGTGGCGGCTCCCCAACTGAGCGTCGGCGGCGCGGGCGTGCCGGCCGACGCCGACGATCGCTTCGTGACGCTGCCCGACGGGGCATCGGTCGCGAGCGGCGCCGGTTCCGTCCACCAGTCGAGCCAGGGGCCGCTCCAGACCGCCGAGTGGCGCGGCGCGGACCTGAGCATCACGCATCTTGCCGGCAGCGCGTTCGGCGCGGCGGTGGTCAACACCGGCAACGACCGGGCGATCGATACCGAGACCAGCCTGTTCCTGTCGCTCGACAACGCCGGGCCGGACGTGGTCGGCTCGTCGATGCTGCGCGCCGGCGAGCTGGCGTTCGATGCTGCACAGCTGCGGGTCCGCTAGCGTGAACAGCACGCGATGCGCAGCACTGCTGATTGCCGCTTCGGCCCTGACCATCGCGACGGTGACGCCCGCTGCCGCCCAGCAGACGAGCCGGCGCCCGCCGCTGCAGCAGCAGCTCGACGAAGCGATGGCACGGATCGATAGCCAAGCGCGCGTGCTGGCCGAGCTACGCCGCCGCCTCGACACCGCCGAGCGGCAGGTCGCGGCGCAGGCGACGTCGCAACCACCGCCGGTGCCCGCGATCGGCGCAGCGCAGGCCAGCGCGGCGGCGACGCCGGGCGACCCCGCCTCCATCCAGCAGGCGCCGCTCGAACGTGTCGGCCAGGCGCCGGCGAGCGACGACCGGCCGATCGAACTGGCCGTGCTCGACAGCCAAGGCAGCGTGGTGACGCGCCGCGGCCAGCTCGCCGGGGAGCTGCAGCTCGACTATGCCCGCGCCGACCGCAACCGGGCGGTGTTCCGCGGCATTGAACTGGTCGAGGCGGTGCTGGTGGGCGTGTTCGACATCAACGAGAGCCGCCAGGACGTGCTCACCGCCTCCGCCTCGCTGCGCTACGGCGTCACCGACCGGCTCGAGCTCGGCGCGCGACTGCCGTACATCTATCGCGCCGACACCTCGATCATCGCGCCGATCGCGGGCAGCACGCCCAACGACGCCGACGCGACGATCGACAATTCGGTCAAGGGTAACGGCATCGGCGACCTGGAGCTCAGCGCCCGCTACCAGCTGATCGACGGGCGCGAGGGCGTGCCCTACGTCATCGCCAACCTCCAGGCGGTACTGCCGACCGGCAGCAACCCGTTCCAGCTGCCGCGCGACGACCTCGGCCGCGCGACGCGTGCGGCGACGGGCGCGGGCTTCTACGGCATCACCCCCAGCTTCACCGCGGTGCTGCCGAGCGACCCGGTCGTGCTGTTCGGAACGCTGGGCTACACCTTCAACCTGGCGCGCGACGTCGACACGCGCATCCCGCCGATCGTCATCGCCCACGTCGATCCGGGCGATGCGATCTCCGGCAGCGCCGGGATCGGCATCGCCTTCAACGAGCGGGCGACGCTCAACCTGGGCTATGCGCACAGCTGGATCCTGGGCACCGAGACGCGCACCCGGCTGATCGAGCCCACCGCGGCGTGGCCCGGGCTGCGATCGACCACCTCGCGCGACCTGCAGATCGGACGCCTGCTGTTCGGCGTCACCTATCGCGTCGACGACCGCACCAGCCTCAACTGGTCGGTCGAGGTCGGCGCGACCGAGGACGCCACCGACCTGCGCACCGTGTTGCGCATCCCCATCCTGCTCCTGACCGGCGGCTGACCGGCGGCGCCGTGCTTCGCCGGTCAGCCGCGGCCCTCACCAGAGCTTCGCGCGGATGCCGACGCGCAGCGTCCGGCCCCAGACATCGTAATATTGCGAATAGGTGTTCATCACCGCGCCGGTAGTCCATTCCTGATCGCCGGCCGCAAACCAGGTATTCGGATTGTATTCGGTGTAGCCGCAGCCCCACTGATCGTTATCTTACAGGCCGGCACCGGCTTCTGCGGGTTCATGAAGCGCGGGCGACGGTGTGGTCCAAAGCGTCGATCTTCAGCGGGCGGTTCCGGCGGTATCCCACAAGGACACGCAGCACCGGCTCGCGCCCGCGATCCGATCCGCGTCAGGCGATCTCGCGGAGCCCGGCTACCGGCGCGGGAAGCGCGGCGCCTACCAGCGCCAGCAGGTCGCCCGGCGTGGCGCTTTCGGGATCGAGGTAGAAGCGCGCCTTCATCGGGCCGTCGGCCACCGCTTCGGCAGCATGGCCCAGCATCCGGCACGTCTTGACGCTGGCGCGCGTGTCGCAGCGCAGCCGGTCGCCGGCGGTCCGGATCACGAGCAGCGGCGAGCGCTCCACCGCCAGCCGGATCCGCAGATCGGGCGTGTCGGTGAAGTACAGTTCGAGCGAGGACGGGCAATGATCGCGCAGCGCGTCGACCAGCGCAGTGCCGCGCTCGGTGAGCCGGCGGCGTACGCGCAGTTCGCCGGGGCTGACGCCTTCCTCCTCGGCGAGCAGGAGTTCCTCGTCGTCCGGGGTGCCGGGGCCGGTCGCATAGGCGGCGGCGATCGCGGCGGGGGCGGCACGACGGCGGGCGACCTGCGCGTCGTAGCGGTCGCGATCGAACCGCGGCAGGATCGGCGGCAGCGCCGCCACCATCGCCGCGCGCACCGCCGCCACGCCGATGCGGCCGCTGCGCGTGCCCAGCGGCGTGGCCGCGTTGCAGACCGGCCGGAACTGCGCGACCAGCGCCGTTTCCGCACCGCGCAACCAGCGTTCGCGCACCCAATCGCCGCGCTCGCGACCGGTCGCGCCGGCGAGCGCCCCCTCCCAATCGCCGGCGACCGGGTGGAACAGGCAAGTGATGCGATCGAGCATCGCGGCTTCGTGGCCGGGGCCGAACACGTCCCAGTGCACCGCCGCGAACGCCGCCTTCTGGCTGGTGCAGTGCGATCCCGCGATCAGCGGATGCCGTCCAAGGACGCCGAGGTCGGTCGCGCGGCCGTCCGGCAGGCAGTCGGCCAGCGCATCGATCATCGCGTCCGACGGCAGCGCGTCGAGCAGCGTCCGCAACGGGCCACGGCTGAAGCTGATCCGCGGCGAGCGCAGCGTCTGCCCGACCACATGGAGCATCCAGCGATGGAGCACGGAGCAGGACGGCTCGGCCTCCGCCCCGACATGCAGCCCGATGTAGAAGAGCGCGCCGTCGAGGAACAAGGCGTAGAGCCCCGGCCCGCACAGCGTTGCGGGCACGGGATCGACGATCACGTCGGCGAGCTGGTTGGCCCAGACCGGCTTGCCCGGCGGCGGTGCGACCGTGCGGAGCTTCAGGAGTTGGGCGGCGGAATAGGTCGGCATGAAGGCTCCTCGGTCCGGATGGCACCGGGATGCGCGACCGAGCGGGCCGACGGCTATCCGGGAAGATTCCGGTGATCGCGTGGCAGGTCGGGGCGCATCGGGGCGAGAGCGCCCCGGGGGATGCGCGCGATCCGGGAAGAACCCCGATAGGCGGGAGGCGGCCGATCGCGCTAGGCAGACGCGAATGCCTGCGTCCCGCTCTCCCCTGCCCGCCGCGCGCGCGATCGCCGCGGCAGCGATCCCGCGCCTTGCCGACCTGCCGTGGCTCGCGGGCTATGCCGTCGGCTTCCTCGTCGCGCACCGGATCGCCGCCGGTTGGGGCGGACAGGTCTTCTATTCGCTGCTCTATCCTGCCGCCGGCTTGCGGATCGCGCTGCTGTGGAGCCGCGGCCCGCGGCTGACGCTGGCGATCGCCACGACCGAGGTGCTCGTCCAGACGCTGACGGGAGTGGTCGTGCTGTCGCAGCCCGGCTGGGGAGACGCGATGATCGGCGTCGCCCGTCCGGCGTTCGTCTACGGCCTGGTCGTCCTGCTGGTCCGCCGGCTTTCCGCCCGCGCGCGCTCGACGCTGGCGGTCGCGCCGATGCCGCTCGGGCTCGCGTCGATCGCCGCCCCCGTGGCGAGCGCATTGGTTGCCCTGCCCTCGTCGCTGCTCAGCCCGGAACTCACCGGCGTCGTCGGGATGCGCCAGACGATCGCGTCGCTGACCGGATTCGCGCTGGGCGATCTGCTCGGGGCGCTTCTGCTCGCCCCGCCGCTGCTGTGGATCGTGGAGAACCGCCCGGAGGCGCCCCGCCTGCCCGATACCGCGCGCGCCGCCCCGCTGCCGGCGCTGGCCGAGGGCATCCTCGTGCTGGGCGCGGCCATCGCCGCCGGTGTGCTGCTCGCGCGCATCGGCCTGGGGATCCAGCACACACCGGCCTTGCTCGCAGTCGCCTGGATCGGGCTGCGCTTCGGGCGGGCGGCGAGCTGGTCGGCGATCGTCCTCCTCGCCGCGATCGTGCTGCCCTACACCGCGCGCGACATGGCGCTGTCCGAGCGGCTGGCACTGCACATGGGGCTCGCCTCGATCCTGGTGGTCGGCTACCTCGCCGGCAGCTTCGCCGACGCGCAGGTGCAGGCGCGCGCCGATCTCGCCCGGCGCGACCGCCTGCTCTTCCAGGCGGAGCGGCTGAAGACGCTGCGGGCGATGTCGGTGGCGGTGATCCACGAGATCAGCCAGCCGCTCTCGACGTTGGCGATCGAAGCGCGGCATCTCCATGCGATCACCCGCACGGCGGACGGCGACGTCGCCGACACCGCCGCGCTGATCGACCGCAAGGCGGCGGCGCTTTCCGCACTGGTGCGCCGCCTGCGCCGCTTCGGCGGGCGCACCGTCGACGAACCGAGCGCGCTGCCCGTCGCGGCACTGATCGAGACGGTGGCGAGCCTGTCGCGGCCGGAGGCCAAGGCGGCGCAGATCCGGCTGGAGATCGGCCAGGTCGATCCGGACCTCGTCGTGGTGGGACAGGAAATCGAACTGGCGCAGGCGATCGTCAACCTCGTCCGCAACGCTCTGCAGGCGTCCGACGGGCGGGTGGCGATCGCGGTCGAGGGCCTCGGCGATCGCGTCGCGGTGACGGTCGCCAACCGCTGCGCCGCCCACCGTCCGCCACAGCCGGGCATGGGCGTCGGCACGCTGGTCGCCCGCGCGATCGTCGAGGCGCATGGCGGCACGCTGTCGCGCGACGCCGACGACGCGGCGGAGATCCGCGCGACGCTAACCCTTCCGCTCGCCGGCAGCATCGCATGAGCGATCGTCCGGCCGAGGGCGGCAGCGTCTATGTCGTCGACGACGATGCCGATCTGGGGACCGCGGTCGCACGCCTGCTGGCGCGCCACGGCCATGCCGCAGAGTCCTTCCTCGACCCCGCGGACCTGCTCGACGCCTATGCGCAGGCGCCGGCGCACTGCATCGTCACCGACGTGATGATGGGCGACCTGGACGGCTTCGGCTTTGCCGACCGCGTCCGCCTGATCGATCCGGGCGTCGCCATCGTGTTCATGACCGCCTGGCCGACGACGGCGAGCGCGGTCGATTCGGTGCGCCGCCACGGCGGGCTCGACTATCTGGAAAAGCCGATCGACGAGGATCGCCTGCTCGCCGCGGTGGCCGAGGGGATCGCCTGGTCGCGGCAGCAGCGCGCGATCGACGCGCGCACGGCGATGCTGTCCCCGCGCGAGCGGCAGGTGTTCGACCTGCTGGTGCAGGGCCACAGCAACAAGGCGGTCGCCGCGATCCTCGCCGTCAGCCCCAAGACCGTCGAGGACCATCGCGCCGCGATCGTCGCCAAGACGGGAACGAACGGCCTCGCCCAGCTGATCGCGCTGTCGCGCTGAGCGCCGCCCCCTTCCTCCGGAGCCCCCATGCCTACGCCCCTCGACGAGACCAAGCTCGAGCGCGCGATCCTCGCACTGCTGGCGGACCGCCGTGAACTCTACCCTTCGCAGATCATCGGCGCGCTGCGCCGCCACGACGCCGGCCTGCCCCTGCACCACGCCCGCGCCGTGCTCGAACGCCTGATCGCCGAGCGCCGCGTCGCGCGTCTGTGGCACCGCTATCTTCTCCCCCGCGACGTCGAGGAAGTCCGCGCGACCTGGCTGGCGATGATCGACCGGCAGGCGGCGCGTCTCGATGCCGATCTGGCCACGACCGGCGCCGCGGACGAGGCACGCGCCCTTCTGACCGGATGGGACGGCTGGCAGCTGGGACGCTGACGCCACGACATTTCGCCTAGGCGCCACGCAAGCTATTGTTGGCGCTCACATGTTGTGACAGCATCGTTTCACCGACGTCGGGGGATGGCGCGCGGAAAGGGGCGAAGAACGTCCGTGCGCCGGGGGAACAGGCTGCACGGGCGGCGACCGACACCACGACCATCCCCGCTGGACGCTTCCGGGAGCGAAGGGGAAAGAAGATGCTGTTCAGGGGACTGCTGGTCACGAGTTGTTGCGTCGCGGCGCTGGTCGCGACACCTGCGGGAGCGCAGGTCGTGTCGGGGGGAGAGGCCGACGGAGCGGCGCAGGACGCACCGGTCGCGATCGGCGATCCGGTCGCCTCGGCCAAGCTGGCCGCCGACGAGGATCGCTCCGGCGACGGCAGCAGCGGCGAGGTGATCGTCACGGGAACGCGAATCCAGCGCCCGAACAACCGTTCGGCCGCGCCGATCGTCACCACCACCGCCGCCGAGATCGCCGCGCAGGGCGCGACCACCATCGAAGAGGTGATCAACCGCCTGCCGCAGGTGCAGGTGAACTCCGAACAGAATTTCAGCGACTCCGAAGGGCGCCAGCGCATCAAGCTGCGCAGCCTGGGCTATGAGCGCACGCTGACGCTGATCGACGGGCTGCGCGTCGGCCTCGCGAACACGGTGGACGTGGGCATCATTCCGACGGCGCTGGTCGAGCGAATCGACGTGCTGACCGGCGGCGCTTCGTCGGTCTACGGCTCGGACGCCGTGGCGGGCGTCGTCAACTTCATCCTCAAGAAGAACTTCGAAGGCGTCCGCCTCGACGCCAACTACAGCTTCTTCAACCACGACAACGGCGCCAACGCCGTCACCGAGGCAGCGTCGCGGATCGGGGTCAACTCGGCGACCGGTCTCACCAACGATGGCGGCCGCGCCGACATCAGCCTGTCGGCGGGCACCAACCTGTTCGACGACCGCGTGAACATCAGCGGCTTCGTCAACTACCGCCAGTCGGATCTGGTCCGCCTGCGCGACCGCTCGAGCGCGGTGTGCGAAGTGGTGCAGACCAGCAACACCGCACCACTCGCATGCTCGCGCGCGAGCTATACGCCCGCCGGCACGATCATCCCGCAGTCCGGCGCCTTTGCCGGCCAGGCGCTGGTCAACAACCCGAACGGCAACGGCACCTTCATCCCGATCAACAGCGGTCCGACAGCGGCGCAGGCCAATCCGTACGACGACTGGGCGTTCCAGCGTCCGTTCGACCGCATCAATGCCGGCGGCTTCCTAACCGCGCAGATCACCGACCATGTCGAGCTCTACGCCACCGGCCTCTACTACCGCGACAAGTCGTACAACACCCAGCTCAACCGGACCTTCTCCTTCAGCGCCTATGGCAGCGATCCGTTTCAGGTGAACTGCGACAACCCGTTCCTGTCGGCATCGCAGGCACAGGTATTGTGCGGCGCCAATGCCGGCGTCGCCGGCCAATATGCGCCAATCGACGTGCGCTATCGCTTCGACGGGCTGCCGTCCGTGCAGCAGAAGTTCACCAACGAGGGCTATCGCATCGTCGCCGGCCTGCGCGGCCAGGTGTTCGACAACGTCTGGTCCTATGACGTCGCCGGCATGATCTCGCGGGCGCGGCTCGACAGCATCGACACGCCCTTCGCCCAGTTCGAAACCATCAACCGCTCGCTCGACGTGGTGAACGTCGGCGGCACGCCGACCTGCCGCTCGGTCGTCAACGGCAGCGATCCGGCGTGCGTGCCCTTCAACGCCTTCGCGCCGTTCAACCAGGACGTGGCGCTCAACAACTATCTCTATGGCGGCGCTACCGGCGGCATCTTCACGCGCATCCCGCGCCTGCTCCAGTTCCTGGGCACCGTCAGCGGCGATCTCGGCAAGTACGGCATCACCTCGCCGTTCGCCGAGCAGGGCATCGCGATCGCGATCGGCGTCGAATATCGCGAGGAGATGGAGCGCTCTCGGGCCAACGAGATCTTCCAGGAGAACAACGGCTACGGCGACAACCAGCGCGTCACCCAGAACATCCTCGAGGGCAACATCGAGGTGCAGGCGCCGCTGGTCGAGGACCAGTCCTGGACCCAGCTGCTCCAGCTCAACGCCGGCTATCGCCAGTCGAAGTACAACCGCCTCGACGGCAGCTTCGGCACCTGGAAGGTCGAGGGCATCTGGGCGCCGATCGACGACATCACCTTCCGCGCATCCTACAACAAGTCGCAGGCGGCACCGGGCGTGGGTGCGGCGGCGAACGCGGCCAACGTCTTCTGGAACCAGGGCTTCTATGCCGACCCGTGCGCGCCGCGGATCGATCCGTCGAACCCCAACGGGCCGCGCCTGGCACCGTCCGCGACGCTCGCGCAGTGCCGCAACACCGGCCTTGCCGACAATCTCTATGGCAGCGCGACGCTGATCTGCCCGGACGATCGCTGCACCGTGCGCGAGGGCGGCTTCGGCCTCACCCCGGAAACCGCCTATACCAAGACGTTCGGCGTGGTGCTGCGGCCGCGGTTCCTGCCGGGGCTGACGGTGTCGATCGATCGCTTCCTGATCGACCTGGAAGACCAGCTGACGTTCCTCAACCCGAACGACTGGATCAACGAGTGCCTCACCACCGGCAATGATTATTTCTGCCGCGGCATCGTACGCAATCCGGACGGCACGCTGTCGAGCTCGCCGGCGACCAGCCCGGCGACCGGCTGGGTCTCGCGCGGGTCGGTCAACGGGTACAAGTCGCAGTCGCACGGCTGGGACTTTCAGGGCCAGTACAACCTGGGCCTGGGCAGCGTCGGCTCTCTCGACATGAGCTTCAACGGCACGCTGATGACCCTGGTCGGCACCCAGGGCGCACCCACCGTCGACCCGCGCGACTGCACCGGCTATTGGGGCAGCGGCTGCGGCGAGAGCATGCCCACCTGGGCGCACCAGCTGCGCACCACCTGGACCTCGCCCGACCGGGTCGCCAGCGTGTCGCTCAACTGGCGCCATCGCAGCGCGATGCCGCTGACCTTCTATGCGCCGGAGGACACCGGCATCCCGGCGCAGGACGAGAGCGCCCGGCGCGACCAATATGCGGGCATCGGCGCCTACGACTGGTTCGACCTGGCCTTCGCGTTCGACGTCAACAAGCGGATGACGTTGCGGCTTGCCGCGAACAACATCTTCGATCGCGATCCGCCGATCATCCCCGACAGCCGCGCCCAGATCGGCCTGCTGCGCGGGAACACGATCATGGGCTACGACCTGCTCGGCCGGCAGATCGTCGCGGGCCTCTCGATCCGCATGTGACGACACGCTGACGAACCTCCCCGCGGCAGTCGCTGCCGCGGGGAGGTTCCAAAACGAACCGGCGCGTGCCACCCGGCCGGCCCTGCCGCGTTTTGCGTCGCATGGCCGAGACGATCGAATCCCTGCTCGCCAGGATGGACGCCGCCGCACAGGCGCTCGACTTCGAGGAAGCGAAGCGCTGCCGCGACCGGATCAACCTGATCCGCGGCGGCGCGACCGCCCGAGAGGCGGAACACGCCGACGTATCCGGGCTGCAACGCCAGCAACCCGGGGCGATGGGACTGGGCACCAACCACCAGCGACGCACGCCGCCGCCCGGATGGCAGCCGCCCGCCAAGCCGGACCCGATGACGGCAGGGCGAAGCCGGCGCCCGTCGCGGAAAGCGTAGGCGCCCTCTCGCCTAGCTCAGTGCCGCAGCGCGTCGGGGACCGCCTTGCCGATCCAGGGCGACGCCTGTTCATAGGCGTGGCCCATCTGCAGCACGGCAAGGTCGGCGTGGTTCGGCCCGATGATCTGCAACCCGATCGGCAGCTTGCGGGCGCCGCCGAAACCTGCCGGGACCGCAAGGGTAGGCAGACCGGCCATCGTCGCCGGCAGCGTGACCTCCATCCAGCGGTGGTAGCTGTCCATCGGACGGCCCGCGACCTCCTTGGGCCAGCGCTCCTCCACCGCGAAGGGGAAGACCTGCGCGCTGGGCAGCACGACGAAGTCGTAGCGCTCGAACAGCTCGCGGAACGCCTGGTAGATCCGCGAACGCCCTTCTGATGCTTCGGCCACCTGACGGCCGGTGAGGCGCAGATAGCCTTCGATCTCCCAGATCGCTTCCGGCTTCATCTGTGCGCGCTTGGCGGGGTCCGAATAGAAGCCCATCAGGTCCGCCCCGACCGACCAGTGGCGCAGCGTCACCGCCGTGCGCCACATCTCGGCCGCCGAAAGCGACAGCTTCGCTTCCTCCACCGCCATGCCGACGTCGCGGAAGGCGGAGAGCGCCTTGGTACAGGTCGCGAGGACGCCCGGCTCCATCGCCAGGCCGCCGTTCAGGTCCCCGAGCCAGCCGATCCGACCGCCCTTCCACTCCCGGTCGAGCGCGCCCGCGAAGCGCGCGGGATCGTCGGGAAGCGACAGCGGCGCACGCGGATCGGGCCCGGCCTGGACGGAGAGCAGCAGCGCGACGTCGCGGACGTGGCGCGCCATCGGCCCGGACGTGGCGAAGGTCTGACCGAACACGTCGCTCGACGGGACCGACGGCACGCGCCCGAACGAGGGGCGGAAGCCGAAGACGTTGTTCCAGCCCGCCGGGTTGCGCAGCGATCCGCCGAAGTCGCTGCCATCGGCAAGCGGCGTCATGTGCAGCGCGAGGGCGACCGCCCCGCCCCCGGTGCTGCCGCCCGCCGAAACCGCGGGGTTCCAGGCGTTGCGGGTGACGCCGAAGATCGGATTGAAGCTGTGCGATCCCAGCGCGAATTCCGGCACGTTGCTCTTGCCGATGAAGATCGCGCCGGCGTCGCGCATGCGCGACACGACGAGCGAGTCCGCTGCGGGGATGTTGTCGCGCAGCAGCGGCGACCCCTGGGTGCTGCGGATGCCGCGCGTGGGCGCGGTGTCCTTCACCGCGTGCGGAAACCCGTGCAGCGGCCCGCGGAAGCGCCCGGCGGCGGCATCCTCGTCGCTCGCCGCGGCTGCCCGCATGAGCTGGTCGGCGGGCACGCGCGACACGATCGCGTTGAAACACGGGTTGAGGCGATCGATCTGCGCCAGATGCGCGGCCATCACGTCCCGGCTCGACAGGTCGCGGCGACGGATCGCCGCCGCCAGATCGGTCGCGCCGAGCCCCGTGATCTCGTCAGACGCATTCGCCGGTGGCGAGAAGGCCTCCGCCCGCGTCGCGATCGCCGCCACGGGGGCGGCAAGAAGCGTGCGCCGTGCGACGGTCACGCGCAGAGGGTTGGAATCGCTCTTCATGCCTTTGTGTACGGGTCGCATGCGGATGCGGACACCTCCAAAACGAGTCCGGGGATGGGGCCAAGCGTGCCGGTGTCGGCCCCTCGGCTGCCGCCGTCTAGGCCGCCAGTTCGGTGGCCGGACGGCCGCTGCCGAGCAGCCCGTACAGATCGACCGGCGTCGACGGCGCGGCGATCAGGTCGATGTCCACCGCGTGCCCGGTGTCGCGGGTGAGGTCGTCCAGGTAGCGCAGCGCCGAAAAGTCCTCGAGCGCGAAGCCCACCGAATCGAACAGGGTGATCTGCGAGGTGTCCGAACGCCCTTCCTCCAGCCCGGCGAGCACCCGCCAGATTTCGGTGACCGGGAAGGTCGCCGGCATCTGCTGCAACTCGCCCTCGATCCGGGTCTGCTCCTCCAGCTCGACGAACACCTTGGACCGGAACAGGATCTCGCGATGGAGCTCGGTCTTGCCGGGGCAGTCGCCGCCGATCGCGTTGATGTGCACGCCTGCGCCGATCATGTTCGACGACAGGATCCGCGCATTCCGCTTGTCCGCCGTCGCCGTGGTGATGATGTCGGCGCCGATCACCGCATCCTGGCTGCTCTCGCACACCTCGATCTCGAAGCCCTGCGCGGTCATGTTGCGCACGAACTTGGCGGTAGACGCCGGGTCGACGTCGTAGACGCGCAGCCGCTCGATGCCGAGCAGCGCGCGGAACGCCAGCGCCTGGAAATCGGACTGGGCGCCCAGTCCGATCATCGCCATGACCCGGCTGTCCAACCGCGCGAGCCGGCGCGCCACCAGTGCGGACGTGGCCGCGGTACGCAGCGCGGTAAGCAGCGTCATCTCGCTCATCAGGCGCGGGTAGCCGGTGGACATGTCGGAAAGGACGCCGAACGCCGCCACCGTCAAGAGATCCTGGCGCGCGTTGGACGGATGGCCGTTGACGTATTTGAAGCCGAACAGGGCGTCGTCGCTGATCGGCATGAGTTCGACGACACCCACGTCGCCGTGGCTCGCATGGCGGGGAACCTTGTGGAACTGCGCCCAGCGCAGGAAATCCGCCTCGATGTAGCCGGCCAGCCCCGTCAGAAAGGGTTCGATCCCGACTTCGTTGACGAGTGCCGAGAGGCTTTCGACGCCGATGAACCTGGTCATTTCCCGCTACTCCCGCTGTGCTCCGCGCAAGTATGGCCGACAGGATTTCAGGTGGAATCCGCAGAATGCGCCAATCGCAGCGCCAGAGTTGACAGTTTGCGCAGTCTGGCCGAGCATTGTGCCATGCTGGAGCTCGATCAGCTCGATCGCCGGATCATCGGCACGCTGCGCGGCGACGGGCGCGCGCCCATCGCCAAGATCGCGAGCGTGCTCGGCGTGTCGCGCGCGACCGTGCAGACGCGTCTGGACCGGATGGTCAACAGCGGCGCCATCCTGGGGTTCACCGTACGGGTGCAGGAGCCCGGCGGCGTCGAGGAACTGCGCGCGGTGACGATGATCGAGGTGGCCGGCCGGTCGACGTCGGCGATCATCCGCCAGTTGCGCAGCATCCCGCAGCTGCGGGCGCTCCACACCACCAACGGCGCCTGGGACCTGATCGCCGAAATCTCGGCGGAGGATTTGCAGTCCTTCGACCGGATCCTGCGCGAGATCCGGTCGATCGACGGGGTGCTGAACAGCGAGACCAGCCTGCTGCTCAGCAGCGCCTAACCGCCGCGACGCCCGCTCAGGCGGCGAAGCGTTCCTTGCCGCCGACGATCGTCTTGAGCACCTTGATATCCTTGATCCGCTCCGGGTCGGCCGCGAACGGATCGGCATCGAGGACGACGAGGTCGGCGTAATAGCCGGGCGCGATCGAACCGACCCGGTCCTCCTGGAACCCCGCATAGGCATTGGCGCGCGTGTAGGCGGTGAGCGCGGCCGCCACCGATACCTTCTGATCCGGCAGCCATCCCTGCGGATTGGCCCCGTCGATCGTCTCGCGGGTGACCGCCGCATAGACCCCCTGCAGCGGATCGATCGGCGCCACGGGCCAGTCGGAACCGAAGGTGACGCGCGCGCCCGATGCCATCAGCGAGTGGAAGGCGTAGGTGCCGTTCAGCCGCGCTTCCCCGATCCGCTTCACCGCCCAGCGGCCGTCGTCGATCGCATGATAGGGCTGGACCGAGGCGATCACGTCCTGGCGGGCGAAGCGCGGGATCGACGCGGGCGTGACGTGCTGGGCATGCTCGATGCGGAAGCGCCGGTCGCGCTTGCCATTGGCGCGGACGGTCTCGGCATAGACGTCGAGCACGTCGTCGTTGGCGAGATCGCCGATCGCATGGGTGGTGACGTGCAGCCCGGCGCGATCGCATTCGGGGATCCAGCGACGCAGCTCGTCCAGGCCGATCACCCGCACGCCGCGCTGGCCGGGGGCATCGGCATAGTCCGCCTTGAACACCGCGGTCCGCGACCCGAGCGAGCCGTCGGCCAGCGCCTTGACGCCGCCCCAGCGGACCCAGTCGTCGCCCTTGCCCTCCTCGGCCACGATCTTGAGCAGCCGCTCGCGGTCGGCGATCGGCACGAAACAGTAGAAGCGCAGGTCCATCGCCTGCTTGGCGCGCAGCGCGCGGATGGCGTGGAAGCTGCCCCAGTTGATGTCGGGAACGTGCACCTGCGCCACGCCCTTGCTCAACGCGTGCGCGACGCCGTTGCGGACCGAGGCCATCGCCTCGTCCAGCGTCTGCGGCGGGATCACCCGCTCGACCAGATCCTTGGCATTGTCCTTGACGATGCCGGTCGGCTCGCCCGCCGCATCGCGCACGATCACGCCGCCCGCCGGATCGGGCGTGTCGCGGGTGATCCCGGCTGCCTTCAGCGCCGCCGAGTTCAGCAGATACATGTGCAGATCGGTGCGCGGGATGGCGACCGGCGTGTCCCCCGTCGCGGCGTCGATCCAGTGGCGGGTCGGCAGTTCGCCGCCCAGCCGCTGCTCGTCCCAGCTGCCGCCCAGCACCCATTTGCTGGGATTGGCGCGCGACCAGGCGGCGATCCGCGCGGCGAAATCCTCGCGCGAGGTGGCGCCGAGCAGGTCCGCCTGACCCAGCTTGTCCGATCCGATCAGGAAATGGGTGTGGTTGTCGATGAACGCCGGCATCAGGAAGGCGCCCTTCAGGTCGACGACGCGGGTTCTGGCGGTGGTCTGCGCCTTCACCGCGGCGCTGCCGACGGTGGCGATCCGGTCGCCGATCAGCCCGACGGCGCCCCGCATGGGGCGGCCGCTGCCGGTCCAGAGCAGGGCGTTGGTCAGCGCGACGTCGAGCCCGGCCGCGGCGCGCGCGGCAAGCGGGGCCGCGAGCGAGACCGCGGCGAGACCGCCGCCCACAAACAGTCGCCGGTCGATCATCGCGTCCCCCTTCGCTTGCACCTGCGCATCCCGCAGCCATCCCTGCCGATCGGAAGCGTGGCGTTCGTCGATCCCATCGTGAAGGACCAAGACGGGCTCCCGACGGGGGACCAGCCAAACCGCCGCACCGCAGCATGTGTCTGAACGACCACAGCCGTGCGGCAACCGCTTGGCCCCGTCCGCCGACATCGAATTGGATGTTTTCGGCGCCGCCTTGGCTCCAAAGATTGAAGTTCGACGACACCGATAGGCGCCAAGTCGAAACATCGTCGGGCGGAAGAGCTTCTCGTCGAGCCAAATTGGGGACCACGCATGGCACATTTTCGGGCTGTTGATTTCCGCCGGGCGCACCGGGGGGGAAGCTGCGTACTGGCATTGCTCGCCGGACTGACGGCAGCACCCGCGTTCGCGCAGGACGCGCGCCCGGCTGCGGCGCAGGCGGAAGCGGAAGCCGCGCCCGACACGTCGGGCGAGATCGTGGTCACCGGATCGCGGATCGACCGGCCGGGCTTCGAATCCCCGACGCCGCTCACCCGCATCGGCAGCGAGGAACTCAGCGTCGCCAGCCGCGCCAACATCGGCGCCGCGCTGGCCGACCTGCCGCAGTTCAAGGCGGGCCAGTCGCCCCAGACCTCCGGCACCAACGCCCAGGCCGGGCGCTTCCCCGCCGATCTGCGCGGGCTGGGCGCCACGCGCACGCTGGTGCTGCTCGACGGCCGGCGTTTCTCGAGCGACAACGACCTGAGCACCATCCCGTCGGTGCTCGTGAAGAACGTCGACATCGTCACCGGCGGTGCCTCGGCGGCGTGGGGATCGGGCGCGGTCGCAGGCGTGGTGAACATCCAGCTCGACCACAGCCTCACCGGCATCCGCCTGGGTGCGGAAACGGGCATTTCGAGCCGCGGCGACAGCGCGCAATACCGGTTCGAAGGCGCCGCCGGGTTCGACTTCGCCGACGGCCGCGGCCATTTCCTGATCGGCGGCGAGTATTTCCAGAACGACGGACTGAGCACCAAGGTCAGCCGCGCCAACACCGGCCGCTGGGTGTCGCTCCCCAACCCGCGCGCGACGCCCACCGATCCGCTGACCTACACGCTGACGCCGAACGTCGGCTACGCCAATGCCGTCGTGGGCGGCATCATCACCTCCGGCGTGCTGCGCAACTACGGCTTCAATCCGGACGGCACGCTGCGCCTGCTCGAACGCGGCGTCGTCAACGGGTCCAACATGGTCGGCGGCGAAGCACCCTCCGACGACGACCTCAGCCCGCTCAGCACGCCGCAGAAGCGGATCGCCAGCATGGCGCGCGCCTCCTACGAAGTCGTCAACGACCTGAACCTGATCGCCGAACTGCGCTACTCGCGCTATTGGGGCGACTATACCTGGTTCGGCGACCACAACCGCGGCAACATCACGATCAGCCGCGACAACGCCTTCCTGCGTCCCGAAATCCGCGACCAGCTGATCGCGGCGAACCAGACCAGCTTCACGATGGGCCGCTACAATTCGGACTTCGCCTATTCGACGATCGACCTGGAGCGCGAGACGATCCAGGGCACCGTCGCGCTGGAGGGCAAGTTCGGCGGCGGCGCGTGGCGCTACAGCGCCTATTACAGCCACGGCGAGAGCCAGAACAACATCGACACGCCCGGTTTCCGCCTGACCGCCAATTTCGCCAACGCGGTCGATGCGGTGATCAGCCCCACCACCGGCCAGGCGGTGTGCCGCGTCGCGCTGACCGATCCGTCCAGCGCCTGCGTGCCGATCAACCTGTTCGGCAACGGCGCGCCGTCGCAGGCGGCGATCGACTATGTCACCGGCACCCCGACGCTGCGCTCCACCTCGAAGCTCGACACCGTGGGCGTCAGCCTGCGCGGCGAGCCCTTCTCGCTGTGGGCCGGGCCGGTTTCGGTGGCGGTCGGCATCGAGGCCCGGCGCGAGACGATCGACTCGCGTGCCGGCGAGCTCGATCGCGCCCGCGCCTTCTCCACCTTCTACTTCGCCGATCTGGAAGGGAAGGACACGGTCAAGGAAGCGTTCGGCGAACTGCTCGTCCCGCTGGTCAAGGACGTGCCGGTGCTGCGCAACCTCAACTTCAACGGCGCGGTCCGCGTTTCCGACTATCGCAACAGCGGCTCGATCTGGTCGTGGAAGCTGGGCGCGACCAACGAGTTTCTGCCGGGCGTCATCGGCCGGGTCACCCGGTCGCGCGACATCCGCGCACCGAGCCTGAGCGAGCTCTACACCACCCAGACGGTCAGCTACGTCAACGTGGCGGACCCCGTGACGAACCAGACGGTCTCGGTGCTGATCAACGGCGGCGGCAACCCGCAGCTGCAGCCCGAGGAGGCAGACACCTGGACGGCCGGCGTCACCGCCTCGCCGATGCGCGGGCTGACCGCCTCGCTCGACTATTTCGACATCACGATCAACGACGTGATCACCTCGGTAGGGGCGCAGGACCTCGTCACCCGCTGCTTCAACGGCAACCAGGACCTGTGCGCCCGCGTCTTCCGCGACGCGAGCGGCAACCTGGTCCGCGTCCAGTCCAATTCGGTCAACCTGTCGCGCTACAAGACCAACGGCATCGACGGCGAGATCGCCTATACGATGCCGCTCGACAGCAGCGAGAGCCGCAACCTGCACTTCCGGGTGATCGGCACCTGGGTGGACAGCCTGACCACCTACGACGGCATCAGCGAGGTCGAATATGTCGACAACACCAGCTACGCCTTCGTCAACGGCGTGCCGTCGTGGCGGGTCAACGGCAGCCTGGGCTATTCGGACCGCAACCTGAGCGGCCTGATCCGCGCGCGCTACATCTCGCCCGGCTATTACAACCGCAACCTGGAGATCACCAACAACCGGGTGCCGGCCTATACCTATTTCGACCTTCAGCTGACCGCGAAGATCCCGACGGGCGACGGGCGACAGATGGAAATCTACGGCAACGTGTCGAACCTGCTCGACAAGGATCCGCCGATCGGGTCGCTGTTCTCGCCCTTCTACGACACCGTCGGGCGGTTCATGACGATCGGCGCCCGCATCAAGCTCTGAGGACCCCGACCATGACCCGAGCCGCCCGCTGCTCCCTTCTCGCCCTCGCGTTTTCCCTGGGGAGCGGCGCGGCTTCGGCACAAACGGCAGCGCCGGCCCAGTCGCCGGCCCAGTCGCCGGCCCAGCCGCCGGCGCTGCCGCTCCAGCCGCAGGAGCGGCTGCAGTTCGAGACGTCCGAAGCCACCTGGATGGCGCCGGACGTCTCGCCGGACGGCAGGACGATCCTGTTCGACCTGCTGGGCGACATCTATGCGCTGGATGCCGCCGGCGGGACGGCGCGGCCGCTGCTGACCGGCCAGGCGTTCGAGACCCAGCCGGTCTTCTCGCCCGACGGCACGCGGATCGCCTTCCTCTCCGATCGTTCGGGGGCGACCAACCTGTGGGTGGCGAACGCCGACGGCAGCGACGCGCGCAAGCTGTCGGCGGATACCGGCCCGGCGCTCTACACCTCGCCCGCCTGGTCGGCGGACGGGCGCTTCCTCTATGTCTCGCGCACGATCCATTCGATTCTCGCGTTCGAACTCTACGCCTATGACGTGCGCGGCGGCAGCGGCATCAAGGTCACCCAGGCGCGTCCGACCGGCACCGAGCGCGGCGACGATCGCATCAACGTGATCGGGGCGGTGGCCTCGCCCGACGGCAACTATCTCTATTATTCGCGCAAGGCCGGCTCGCTCTGGTCGCACAAGCCGCTGCCGCATTGGGAGATCGTCCGCCGCGACCTCAAGAGCGGCGCGGAAGACAGGATCATCTCCGCCACGCCCGGCGCGGCGATGCGCCCGGCGCTGTCGCACGACGGTCGCCTGCTGGTCTATGCCAGCCGCGACGGCGCCCAGACCGGCCTGCGCCTGCGCAATCTCGTCACCGGCGAGGACCGGCTGCTCGCATCGCCGATCGACCACGACACCCAGATGAGCGGCTTCTACAACGACCTGGTGCCGCGCAGCGTCTTCCTGCCCGGCGACAAGACGGTGCTGACCTCGATCGGCGGCAAGCTCGTGCGCATCGACGTCGCCGACGGCACGCGTCGGGACGTGCCCTTCACCGCCGCCGTCGACCTGCCGCTCGGGCACAACACCCGCGTCGCCGTGCCGGACGAGACCGGCCCGGTACGCGTCCGCATCATCCAGGCGCCGAGGCTTTCGCCCGACGGCAAGCGGGTGGCGTTCGCCGCGCTGGGCAAGCTCTACGTCCAAGGCCTGTCGGAAGGCAGCGTTCCCGCGCCCGTCCCCGGCGTCGAGGGCATGGCGTTCCAGCCGAACTGGACGCCGGACGGGCGCACGCTCGTCTACGTCACCTGGACCGCGGACGACGGCGGGCAGCTGTGGAGCGTCCCCGCCGGCGGCGGCAAGCCCCGGCGCCTGACGCGCGACGCGGCCTTCTACAGCGAACCCGTGGTGTCGCCGGACGGCAAGACGGTGGCGGTGCTCCGCACCCCCCAGGCCGAACGGCTCAACACCGCGACCGAACTCGGCGCCAGCCTGCCGACCGACGTCGTCATGCTGCCGGCATCGGGTGGCACGCCCCGCGTGATCGCACGACCGCAGGGCGCCCGCGGTCTCGATTTCGACGGCACCGGCGCGCGCGTGCGGTACATCGCCGGCCCGACGATCCACTCGGTGGCGGTCGACGGCGGCGAACCGCGTGCGGAAACCGCGCTGACCGTCCCCAACGGCAACCGCTATTTCGCCGAGACCCCGGTACCACCCGAAGACGCGCGGCTGAGCCCCGACGGCAGCCGGTTGCTGGTGAAGGCCGCGTCGCAGGTCTATCTGCTCGACGTGCCGCCGTCGCTGAGCGCCGCCCCGCAGAAGATGGAACTGGCGCATCCGTCGACCGCCCTCGCCAAGGTGACGGCGGTCGGTGCCGACTATATCGACTGGAGCGCCGACGGCCGGACGATCCTGTGGTCGGTGGGCTCGACGCTGCGGACGCTGCCGTCCGCCGTGGCGGCGCAATCGAAGGCGGGCTCCGCCGAGCAGGCCGCGACCCGCATCGAGGCGCGGGTCGAAGTGCCGCGCGACGTTCCCGAAGGCAGCGTCGTGCTGCGCGGCGGCACCGCGATCACGATGCGCGGGGACGAGGTGATCGCCAACGCCGACGTGGTCGTCACCGGCAACCGGATCGTCGCCGTCGGCCCCTCGGGCAGCGTCGCAGTCCCCGCCGGCGCCGCGATCCGCGACGTCCAGGGCAGTTATCTCGTCCCCGGCTTCGTCGATACCCATGCCCATTGGTTCGAGACGCGGCGACAGATCCTCGACCGTAACCACTGGGACTTCCTCGCCAACCTCGCCTATGGCGTGACCAGCGGGCTGGAGGTCCAGCCCTTCACGATCGACGTGTTCGGCTATCAGGACATGATCGACGCCGGGCTGATGATCGGCCCGCGCGCCTTCTCGACCGGACCCGGCATCTTCTCCAACGTCGAGATCAACTCGCTCGCCGACGCGCGCGACGTGCTGACCCGCTATCGCGACCATTACCGTACGCGCAACATCAAGGCGTACATGGTCGGCAACCGCGCACAGCGGCAATATATGGTCATGGCCTCGGCCGAACTCGGCATGATGCCGACGACCGAGGGCGCGAGCGACTTCAACCTCAATCTGACGCACGCGCTCGACGGCTTCGCCGGCAACGAGCACAACATGCCGATCACACCGCTCCACAAGGACGTGCTGACGCTCTATTCGAAGACGCGGATCGGCTATTCGCCGACGCTGGGCGTGCTGTACGGCGGCGCGCCGCCGCTGAGCAACGCGGTCATCGACGGCGACATCCTGTCCGACGCCAAGCTGCGACGCTTCATTCCGCGCGGCATTCTCGAGACGCGGCTGCGCGATCGCACCTGGGTGCCGCCGATCGACCAGACGTGGTCGCGCTTCGCCGCCGACGCGCTCGCCATCCGCCGTCGCGGCGGACTGATCGGCATGGGCAGCCACGGCACGATTCAGGGCCTAGCCTTTCACATCGAGATGGAGGCCTATGCCAGCGGCGGTGCGACCCCGCACGAGGTGCTGCGCGCGGCGACGGCCGAAAGCGCGGAGGAGATCGGCCGGGCCACGCAGATCGGCAGCCTGGAGCCGGGTAAATACGCCGACCTGCTGATCCTGTCGAAGGACCCGCTCGCTGACGTGCGCAATGCGCGCGCGATCCGCCAGGTGATGAAGAACGGCCGCCTCTATGAAGCGGCAACGCTGGACGAGGTCTATCCACGCAGCCGCCCGTTGCCGGCGCAATGGTTCCAGCCGGAGTCGGATCGCACCGCCGGCTAGGACGGACCGACATTCACCCATTCCCCGTTCGTCTCGAGTAGGGATCGAGCTTGTCGAGAGCCCGTATCGAGAGAGCCCCAACGACCGACCTCTCGATACGCCGTCTCGACAAGCTCGACGGCACCTCGAGGCGAACGGAGGAAGGGGGAGTTCGGGACTCCCACGATGAACGTCGATCCGCCTGAGCCCGCCGGCTCAGCGTCCCGCGTTCAGCCGCCGCATCCAGCGGACCAGCACCGGATCGGGATGGGTCGCGAGGATGTGGTGCAGCGTCCCGGCGTCCTCGTCCTGGCCTAGCTTGAACTTGCCCTGGACGGCGAGGACGCGGGCGCGAAACCCGATGATCGCCGCCGCCATCACGTCGTAGCGATCCGCGATCTCGCGCACCTGCCACGGATCGGCGCGGCCGTGCTCGGTCACACCGATCAGTACGTCGAGCGAATGGGAGGTCAGGTGTGCGCCGATCTCGACCGCCGCATCGATCTTCAGTTGCGCATAGTTCCAGGTCGGCGCCCAGTTCCGCCTGCCGGCGTGCTCCGGCGACACATAGCCGCTCGGGCCGTTGAACAGGATGTTGATCCGGCACTGCGCGGCCATCGCCCGCGCGAGCGGATTGGCCCGCGCAAGATGCCCGATCAGCGCGACCAGCCGGCCGTCCGCATCATATTCGCCGATCAGGGGAAGCTGGCTGGCGTGAGCGAGCGCGCCGTCGGGAGTCATCGTCCAAGCGAGCGGAAACTCCTCCACCAGCGCGCGGACATCGCCGACATCGAACATGCCGAAGGGATTCACCGCAGGGGCTCGGGCGGCACCGGGTTGCGCGACGGAAGACATGGCGCATCCTGCGCCGAAGCGACCCTTTGCGGAACGACCAAGATCGCGCGGCGGGCGGGTCCAGTCCGATTTGCCCAGCGCGCCGCGGCGGGCTATTGGACCGGCATCGGACGACTACACGGTGGAGTTGGGGGCCAATGCTGCGTCGCTTGCCGCTCAGGCTCGGGCAGAACATCGACACCAGCCGCGGGACGCCCGCCTATATGCAGATCATCGCGGCGATCATCCGCGATATCGAGAGTGGGCGGCTCGCCCCGGGGACCTATCTGCCGAGCAGCCGCGAACTCGCCGCAGACATCGGCGTCAACCGCAAGACCGTCGTGCTCGCCTATGACGAACTCATCGCCCAGGGCTGGCTGACCTCGGCCGGTACGCGCGGGACGCTGGTCTCGCCGGTCTATCCCGAGCCCAAGCGCCCGCCTGCGCGCACCACGGTGAGCGACCGCACCGAATACCGCGTCCTCCCGCCGCCCGAGCGCCCGCTGGCGCTGGCTCCGGGAAGCGGCCTGAAGCTGGACGAGGGCGCGCCCGACGGGCGGTTGTTCCCTGCCACCGCGCTGGCAACCGCCTATCGCGACGCGGTCCGCGCGACGGCGACCGCCAACGCCTTTTCCTACCGCGACCCGCTCGGCCTGCCGGAACTGCGAGAGGCGGTCGCCGAAATGCTGCGCCGGCAGCGCGGGTTGAACGTCACCTCGGACAATGTCTGCATCACGCGCGGCAGCCAGAACGGCATCTTCCTGACCGCCCAGGCGCTGCTGCGCCCCGGCGATCACGTCCTGGTCGAATCGCTCACCTACGAGCCCGCCGTCGCCGCCTTCACCATGCTCGGCGCCACCGTGCACACCGTCCCGCTGGACTCCGAGGGCATCGACGTCGCCGCCGTCGAGGCACTCTGCCGCCGCCACCGCATCCGCGCGCTGTTCCTTACCCCGCATCACCAGTTTCCCACCACCGTGACGCTGCGGCCGATGCGACGGCTCCGCCTGCTCGATCTGGCGCGCCAGTTCGGCTTCGCGATCCTCGAGGACGATTACGACCACGAGTTCCATTTCGCCTCGCAGCCGCTGCTGCCGATGGCCGCCTATGCGCCGGAGCATGTCGTCTACATCAGCTCGCTTTCCAAGCTGCTGCTGCCGACGTTGCGGATCGGCTATGTCGTCGCGCCGCCGTCGCTGCTGCGCAGTCTCGCGCACGGCATCTCGCTCACCGACGGCATGGGCAATGTGGTGACCGAAAAGGCAGCGGCGGACCTGATCGCCAACGGCGAGCTGCGCCGCCATTCGCGCAAGGTGCGCCGGATCTACGCCGAGCGCCGCCTCCACTTCGCCCAGCAGCTGCGCGACGGGCTGGGATCGAAGGTCCGGTTCGACATGCCCAACGGCGGCCTGGCCTTCTGGCTCCGCTTCCCCGGTCGCAGCCTCGACGCGATCGAAGCGCGCGCCCGCGAGCGCGACCTGCGCTTCGCCGCGTCGCGATCGTTCATGGCGAGCGAAGACGCGGAATCGGGACTCCGCATCGGCTTCGCCAGCCTCGACGCGGCGGAAGCGGAAAAGGCGATCCTGGCGCTTTCGGAAGCGGTGGGCTGACGCCGGACCGGCATTGATGGATTTCGCGGGAGGGGCGCGCAGGTCCGAGGGGACCGTCTAGCCTCGTCGGAAGCTGGGAGGTCGATGGGAAGTTGCGCTATGGTCGATCACCGAAGGCGGCGCTAACGTCGCCATCTATGGTTCGCCTGGCGGTGACGAGGGAGGGGCTGCGATGCTGCCAGCGGTGATTGCCATGACATCGTTGATCTCGCAGGCTCCGGCAGCTGCGCCGACCATCCAGCCATGCCTATCGCAACCGATGCCAGCCGCGCTCGACTCGGTGGGTAAACCGCCGATCGCGTCGGACGTGATCGAGTTCTCCGCCACGCCGTCATTGCAGCATCCCGAACGAGCCTGGGTCGTGCGGGTATCCCGAAGAGGAACCGTCGAGGCCCGGATCGAGGTCGTACGACTCCGGCGTCAGGAAACCTGCAATCGCTACGACATAGAGGCCAGGTGGCAGGCGCCGCTGCAGCAGGCAGAATATGGCGTCATCGCTAAGCGCGTGATGCCGGTTGCCGTGCCAGCCGCATCCGTCTTCATCCCGGTTCCCTTGGGGCAGCTGCCTGAGGTGGTTACGGACGGAACAGGTCTCAGGTTGCGTCTTCGGAGCGCCGAGTGGGAAGTGTCTCGCTCCCTCAATCACTACGATCGAGATGGTGGAACAATCTCCGCGATCTTCCGAGACTTGGTTTCGAAGTCCGTTCCCGCATCCGAACTGCCGAGAGAAGACTGGCGTACCAACTAGTCGTTCAGATGATATGGCACCACGAGGCTGCAGCACGGCTCTTCGCGGTCTGGAGCAGGGCGTAGTCGTTTTTGGGAGTACCATGGTGCCAGCGCACGGGTGCGGTAGACGGAGCGCCGATCAGCCGGGTTCGAGCAGAGCAGCGCTCCACGGCTTCGGCGATCCACCCAAGGCAGAAGGCCAAAACGACAAAGGCCCCGTCAGCGGGTGCTGCGGGGCCTTTGTGGTCGTATATGGTTGCGGGGACAGGATTTGAACCTGTGACCTTCAGGTTATGAGCCTGACGAGCTACCGGGCTGCTCCACCCCGCGCCGAGGAGTTGAGGGTTGTGAATG